>JAFYZI010000112.1 GCA_017548725.1 Bacteroidales bacterium | reverse complement strand
GGAAATGCCATTGCGGACGGTGACAGGACTGTTCTCCCAGGCCGGAGTGACGAGCGTGCGGGCCTCGGTGTCATTGAAAAGCAGATAGCGGAAGGTGTCGAGGGCCTGGACGTACCTGCCGGCGCCGAAGATATCCTCATGCGGAAGATTGTCTATTACACCGCCCAGAATGTAGGCATGGCTTGCAAACAGAGCCTTGCGGGTGTCGATGGAGAATACCTCTTCCTGAGGCCTGTCGGCCACGAAGGCTTTGACGTCGTCCTCGGTGATCCTGATGGCATCCGCAGCATCGCCACACTCCTTTACTATCTCAATATCGATATCGATGTAGGAATCCTCGTTGAAGACCTTGCCGGCTACTGAATACCTGCACACCTGCAGCAGGTTGCTGAGATATTCCTCCTTCTCCAGCTCGGAAACTATGTCGGCGCCTTCCCTGGCGCTTATGATGGTGATGACGGTCCTGTTCCTGCAGACCTTGTTTCCGAACATGTCATACTCGACATAATTCAGATAGTGGGCGTACAGGCAGAGGAAACGGACGACAGAAAGCATAAGGGGGCTGTCGCCGTCGACAATGACGTGCAGGTGACCGGGCATGCCGGGCACGAAGGCGACATCTTTCAGACAGTCCAGGACATAGGCCCTGGCCATGTACCAGTCGGCCACAGTCTGCTCCGGAAAGGCTTCGTTGCTGCCTTTGCGTTTGAGAAACTCAAAGGGACGCTCCCTCAATACAGCTGCTTTCATTGTTGCATCATACTCTCAAAATTGTAAGCAGAAGGGCTCTGGTACAGCCTCAGGTCGAACCAGTTCATCGAAGTCATTACATGCTCGATGATACGGGACTTCTGCCACTCGAAGCAAGACCAGTTGCTGTCTGTCAGGAAGGCATATACCTCGAGGGCCATACCGGTGTCTTTATGTTCAGTCCAGTGCACGAACAGCCTCGGCAGCTGGGATACGTGAGAGTCGCTCAGGAGCCAGTGGTACAGATAGAGCCTGAAAAGCTCGGCATTGAGGACGCCCGGCCGGATATCTTCTTCCTGGAGGAAACGGGCGATGTCGTGCTCTCCAGATTTGATGGCAGAAAGCTCCGCATCGGTGACAGGTCTTATCTTTTCGGCGTCCAAAGTGAATGTAACTTGCATGTTACGTCCGTATGTTTTGCCGTCGGACATGTTCTGCAGGTTGACGAAATGCTCTGACTGCAAGGTATTTATGGGAATCGTAGAAGTTGTGGTGTCCCAGTTGTAGAGAGTGACGTTGGTCAGAGTCACTTTCTTGACCACGCCGTCCACATCAGACTTGGGCACGCGGATCCAGTCGCCTATGTTGAGCAGATTGTGCTTGCGGTAATGGATAAAAGCGGCAGCTCCTTTGATCTTGTCCTGGAAAATCCAGGCCAGCACGCTGCCCGCGATTCCGAAAGGAACGGTGAACTGCTGGTTGCTGCGGATGTCGATTATCAGGATGGCGCCGATGATCCAAACACCGATGGCGATGAGGATCCATATCTGGCACCATGTAATCCTGTGCTCCTTCCTCAGCAGACTGTTGATGTCCGTAAGATTGTTGCATACGGCTATCACATCGCCCACGCAGAAAGTCAGGATCGCCAGCTTGAGCAGCTTCAGCCAGTTGTCGCTCATATTGTCTGACAGGAACACCAGAGCCAGGATAGCCAGAATCGCACATACCGACCATAACCAGTTTTTCAAAACTGCCTTCCATATCTGACGGGCCAGTCTGTCAGGAGACATGTTCTTCTTGTTATTGCCCATATTATCGTTTGTCTATCTTAAATCCCATTTTAACAATCAACTTGATCGCATTCATAGCAGTGGCCCTGTCGTAATCCTTGTCGGCCTCTGCAAGCTCGCTGTACGGGAGCAGATTCGGATGCTGCAGCTTTGCATCGTCGCGCACGGGGCCCCATGTCCAACCTTCAGCCATGCGGTTGGCAGACCAGACCTCATGGGTGTTCTCTGCGATCTCTTCCGTGAGCTCCGTAAGGCTCGCGGGGAGCGTCACGTCGCTGAGATCGGCCGGAGCGGGCTTGTAAGCCTTCGCTGCCTCTTCCTTTGTCCTGTCCTTTGCCATAACCCTATGCTTCGCCTGTGAATCCCAGGGGCGGAACGACGGGGTGCGGAATGTTGGGGAGCTTGATCTCGCCGTGCTCCTGTTCGTACTTGCTGATGTTGTCCTGGAGAGCCTTGAGCAGGCGTTTGGCATGCTCGGGGGCCATGATGACGCGGCTGAGCACCTTGGGCTTGGGAGCGCCGGGCATCAGCTGCACGTAGTCCATGATGAATTCGCTGTGCGAATGGGTGATGATGGCAAGGTTAGTATAGACGCCCTGCGCTATATCGGGACTGATCTCGATATTGAGTTCTTTCTTCGGAGTGTCCATAGTATGATATTATTTGGCGATAGCGACTGAACGCGTCTCGCGGATAACTGTAATCTTTACCTGGCCCGGATAGACCATCTCTTCCTGGATCTGCCTTGCTATCGAAGCTGACAGCTCCTCGCACTCGGCGTCTGACACCTGCTCTGCACCTACGATGACGCGGAGCTCGCGGCCTGCCTGGATAGCGTAGGTCTTGGTAACGCCCGGATGGGCAAGGGCGATGCCCTCCATGTCCTTCAGCCTGCGGATGTAAGACTCGATGACCTCGCGGCGGGCGCCGGGACGGGCGCCTGAAATGGCGTCACCGACCATCACGATCGGAGCGATGAGCGAAGCCATCTCGATCTCCTCGTGGTGGGCGCCGATGGCATTGCAGATCTCCGGTTTCTCCTTGTACTTCTCGGCGATCTTCATACCCATGAGAGCGTGAGGAAGCTCAGGCTCCTCTTCGCAAACCTTACCGATATCGTGGAGAAGACCAGCCCTCTTGGCAGCCTTCACGTTGAGGCCCAGCTCGGCGGCCATAGTGGCGCAGAGATTGGCAACCTCGCGGGAGTGCTGCAGAAGATTCTGGCCGTAAGAGCTGCGGTATTTCATACGGCCGATGAGACGGATGAGCTCGCTGTTCAGGCCGTGTACGCCAAGGTCGATGCAAGTGCGCTTGCCGGTCTCGAGGATTTCCTCGTCGAGCTGCTTCTTGACTTTGGTCACAACCTCTTCGATACGGGCAGGGTGGATACGGCCGTCGGTCACCAGCTGATGGAGGGCCAGACGGGCCACCTCGCGGCGGACGGGGTCGAAGGCTGAGATAAGGATGGCCTCGGGAGTGTCGTCCACTACCAGCTCGACGCCGGCAGCTGACTCGAGGGCGCGGATGTTGCGGCCCTCACGGCCGATGATGCGGCCCTTGATCTCGTCGCTCTCGATGTTGAAGACAGTCACCGCATTCTCGATGGCGGTCTCGGGAGCAATTCGCTGGATGGTATTGATGACGATGCGCTTGGCCTCCTTGGTAGCGGTGAGGCGGGCGTTGTCCATCACGTCGTTGATATAAGTCTGGGCTTCGCTCTTAGCCTCGGCCTTCATAGTCTCCACGAGCTGGGCCTTGGCCTCTTCGGCGGTCATCTTGGCCACCTCTTCGAGCTTTACGATAGCCTCGCCGCGGAGCTTGTCGTATTCCTCGGCCTTCTTGGTTACGATGTCCATCTGGACCTTGAGATTCTCCTTGATGGTGTCAGTTTCCTTCTGCTTGCGGCCGAGCTCGCTTGCCTGCTGGTTGAGGGCCATCTCGCGCTGTTTGATCTTGTTCTCGGCCTGCTGGATCTGCAGGTTCTTCTCGTTGATGTAGGTTTCATGCTCGCTCTTGAGCTGCATGAATTTCTCTTTGGCCTGGAATATCTTGTCTTTCTTTATAGCCTCACCCTTGGCTTCAGCCTCGCGGATGATCTGCTCGCCTCTGTTTCGGAGTATTATCTTATGTATGAAGATATACGCCAGAATACCTACGGCGGCGGCTACAATGGCGGTTATTATGATAGCAGTAGTCATTTGATAAAAATATATGGTTGTAAAATATATCCAAATGACAACCGGTCGTATGAGCTATTGAAAAAAAGCCGTTAGCATGCGTAATTAAGTCCAAAAATCTTAAAATAATTAAGATTTGAGCTCCGGAATGTCGCCGCAATCTTCCTCCGTCCCGCGATTGGAATCCCCCGGAGGGTAACCTAGGCCTGATTTTGGCTTCCGAGTTGACTCGTTTAAATTAAAAATGTTGATTTTGGCAAAGTTGCAAAACTAACGGCTAGAGATGTATTTTTCCAATTTCGTATCAAGATCACGCAGCTGATTCATCACATCCGAGATCTCGTCCTTGTTTTCCAATGATATCAGGACAGACATCGTATCCAGCAGCACAATGCTCAATATATCCTGCATGTCTTTATTGTCGTATCTCTGAAGATAAGACGTAACTTTCGTCTCGATCCTTTTGGCAGCGGCGCGCACCTTGGACTCGTTTTCAGGCGCTACCTGAAACTTGTAGCTCCTCCCCCCTATGATAATATTTATTGTCTGTTTCTCCATCACATGTTCAGCATTTCAATACAATTATCTATCTCGCGAATAATCTTCTCCACACTCCTTTTAGCACGTGCACGGTCATTTGCAGAGATGTTGAAGGCATCGACCAGTTGTAAGTTCTTGTTTTTAAGTTTTAGTTGATCTATCTGGGTTTTTAATTCTTCTATAGTTGTGTTCTTAGCCTGGAGCTTGTCCTTACAGCTTTCAAGCTCAGCCTCCAGACGGTCGTTGTCCGCCTTGCAGGCTTCATACATCGAAATCAGAGTCTCTATCTTTGAGTTAAGTCCTTCGATCAACGCTTGTTCCATAGGATTATCTCCAGTATATCCTTGGCAAATTTAGTAAAATAATTCCAGATAACTATTCCACAAAACACCAATTGTTTCTGATGACAGGCTCGAGTTTTCCGCTTTTCTCCAGCTGCTCGTAGATAAGGTCCCTGATGTCGCTGTAGATGTCCAGCACATAGCTGCTCTCGTCGGAGGTGTCGACTCCGGCCCCTTCGGTCAGCAGATTGCCGCCGCCCATCGCCCTGTAGGACGTCACTGCGACGGTATATTCCTCGTCAAGGTCGAACAGGTCGCCGTTCTCCAGCGACACGATTTCGATCCTCTCCCCTTTCGGATTGCCGCGGTGCACCTTGTAGTTGATGCCGGCGGCCGAGTCGAAGTTGTAGGTCGGCCCCACGCGGTTCACCCAGTGGTCGTATACGAACTCCAGATAGTCCTTCACCTGACGGCCGGAAAGACGGATCTTGTAGAGCATGTTCTCGAAGGGATAGATGGCGGACAGGTCGTTGTAGAGCAGATCGCCGCTCTTGATGACGCCCGTGCGGCCAAGCGGAGCCGCGAACGACAGCTGCGCGCCGGACACGTCGAGCTGGACCTGGTGCAGCAGGCTGACGTAGGGGTTCGGCCCGTCGAACACGTCGTTCAGGTCGATGTCGGCGGTCAGCTCGCCCACCTTGCGGGTTGTGAAGTTCTTCACCTTCTCGAAGTCGGC
>JAFYZI010000111.1 GCA_017548725.1 Bacteroidales bacterium | reverse complement strand
TGCCCCTCGCCTTTGGAAATGCTGATTTCAGGGCTATGTCGCCGTATGCCGACTGCCTGAGTTTCGTCCAGCAGGACGGCGCCATCAAGGTCGATGAGGAAGGCTCAGAGGCGGCTGCAGTCTCTGTAGCGGGAATGCTCAAAAACACTGCCGTCGGCGATATTCCGCAAGTGGCATTCTTCCACGCCGACCATCCGTTCATCTATCTGATCACGGAAGCCAGCACAGGCACAGTGCTTTTTGCCGGCAGGTACAGCGGCAAATAACAGCTGATTATATGAATACGGCTTAAGGCCGCTTCAGCAGACGGAGGTCATAGACACCGCCTACTGTAGCGCCTTGCTGTGCGACGAACTTCACCCGGACTGAGTCCTTGCCCTTGAGCATCGCTGCGGGAACGGGATACTCCTCGCCGATGAACTGCGACTGCATCCATTTGCCTGTATTGTCGACTGAGAGCATCAACTCGTCGTCTACGAAGATGTCGAATTTGCGGGTAGCCCATTCTGCAGCACCCCAGTATTTGACATACAGAGAAACACCGTCGCTGAGGCCGCCGGTGGCAAGGTCGTAGCTGAACCAGCCGCCAGAGCGGGCGTCACGATAGTGGACGTCGCGGGTCACGCCGGTGTTCGAGCGCTGGGACTCGATCTTATGGTCCGTCTCGGGCTGCTGCTCGCCGGGAGTCACGTGGTCGAGCGTGCGGGCTTCGAGAGCCAGCATCTCAGCCTCTTTGCGGGCAAGCTCTTCTACATAATCCTTATAACCTGCGTCATTCAGCGCAAGCCAGTAGATCTGGTAGCGGGAATCGTGGATACCGCTGAACGGTTCCAGTTCGGCATAGATAGGATTAAGCATATCCACGCCGTCGAAGCGGAAATGCAGCGGTTCGCCGGGTACAGGACGGATAAAGTCGCCTATATGGTCTACATCTGTATGGCATACGAGGATGGGGGCCTGGTCCACCGGAAGCTTGGGACCGGCGGCATACTGGCTCCAGCGGCCGTCATCTGCCAGAAGGCCGACAAGGTCTTCGGTGCCTGTACGCATACCCAGAAGGATGGGACCGTGCATTATGGCCACATATTCGGGAACGTTAGGCATATGCTCGATGGTATTGCGCATCGGAAGCCCTACTTCGATGACATCACCCTTCTTCCACTTGCGGTTCAGCGAGACGTATGACGAAGGTGCAGCCTCAACCTTCACCGGTTTGCCGTTGACCTTGACGGTCAGGGCGCCTGCTTCTACCCAGCCGGGGTAGCGGACATTGATGGCGAAGCGGCCCTTGCCTGAAACGATGCGGAGCTTGGTGCTTTCTTCAGAAGGGAACTGCGTTTCCTGTCGCACAACCAGCTTGCGGTCCTTCCAGTTCAGTTCGGAAGCCACGAACAGGTTGACATAAAGGTCGTTTCCTTCGTGGGTATAGATGAACTGGTTGTATTTCGACTGGTTCTCCATACCCGAACCAACGCAGCACCACATTGCCTCGTTGGGCACAGAATACACTCGGTAATGCCTCGGACGGGCGGATGTGAAATAGACATAGCCGCCGTGCTCGGGATGCTGGGTCGAGAGGATGTGGTTGAACATGGTGCGCTCGTAGAAGTCTGCATACTCAGCCTTCGGAGACACCCTGAAGAGGTCTTCCGTCAGCTTGAGCATATTGTAGGAGTTGCAGGTCTCCGGACCGTCGTCGTCATTGACAAAATCTATGCAGGCTGCCGCGCTGGGGAAATGCTCGCGGCGGCTGTTGCCTCCGAAGGCGAGCGAACGGTTGTGAGACACCGTCCACCAGAAGTAGCGGCCGGCCTCGGCATAGTCGGGAGAGTCGCTGAGCTCGCCGATGCGCACGAATCCCACTGCTTTCGGCACCTGCGTGTTGGCGTGGAGATTGTCCAGACGGTCCTCGTCGCGTGCGAGTGGCTCGAGGATGAGCTTGTGGGAATACCTCTTGGCCGCGGTGAGATACTTTTCGTCGCCAGTCATTGCATAAGCATCGGCGAACATCTCGTTCATACCGCCCTGCTCGTTGCGCATCATCTCCTCCATCTGCGCGTCGCTGAGATCGGCAGTGATGTTGATGCCCCAGTCGCAGAAGCCGAGGAAGAGTTCCTTGGCTTTCTCATTGCCGCAGTAGAGCCAGGCGTCGCGAAGTCCTGCGTACATCTTGTGGATGTTGTAGAAAGGGGCCCAGGCCGATGAATACTGCCTGAATTCGCCCTTCTTGAAATCGGTCCACATAGAGGCGCTGTTCGGAATGCCTCCGATATAGCCGACGCCCCAGGAAGCATTGTTCCTGGCATTGGCGGCCGCCACTTCTGCCAGCTCGTCAATCATATAATTCATACGGCGCAGGCACTCCGGGTTGCCTGTAGTCTGCCAGTTCATAGCCATCGCGGTCAGGTAGTGACCTGCGATATGGCCGTCCAGGCCGGCCCAGTTGGGATAATACTCAGCCTTCTTGGGCAGTCCGGCCTCGGCCCTGAACGGAGCCAGCAGACGGTCGACGTCATACTGCAGGAGCACTTCGACGTTAAGGTCGCGGGCGTGCTTGAACGGGCCGTCGAGCAGTTTTACGTCGCCTATCGGGAATTCATTGTCATACAGACGGTCCTGTGCGGACATTTGGAAGCACAGCGCCATCAACGCTGCGGCAATGATCAGCAATCTTTTCATTATTGAATGGTCGTTTTCTAATTATATGTCTATTTGAAAAGCATCCGGGCGAAAGCGGCCACTGACTTGCGCCAGGGCTGCCACTCGTGGTCGCCCGGGAATGACTGGAACTCTACCTTCACGCCGGCGTCGCGCATTTTCTGCACGATGGCGCGGGTGTACTCGATGCGGGGATCCTGCTCACCGCATGATATGAAGAAGCAGTCAAGCCCCTTGTTGAACTGGTCGGGAGCTGACAGCATGCCGGGGATGTTGGCCTCGAGGTCGAAGTTCGAAGAGCCCTGGATGCCGCCGAACACGCCGGTTGAGAAGATTCCCACGTTGGCAAAAGTGCCGGGCTCGCGCAGGCCGATGAAGAACGACTGGCCGCCGCCCATCGACAAGCCGCACATGGCGCGATGCTTAGCATCGGCTTTCACGCGGAAGTTCTTCTCGATAAACGGGATTATGCTGCCCAGCAGCTCCTCACGGTAGGGCTGCATGCCCTCCCAGCTATAGGTACCCTGACCTGCGGGCATTCCGGCCTTGCGCGGCACGTTGGAATTGACGCTGACCACAATCATCGGCACAGCCTCGCCGCGGGCGATGAGGTTGTCAAGAATTGTGGCGGTGCGACCCTGCTGCATCCATCCACGGTGGTCTTCGCCACCGCCATGGTGGATATACATCACGGGGTACTTCTTGTTGCCTTTCTCATATCCCGGAGGGGTATATACGAACACGGGCCTCCAGGCCTCGGCATAATTCGACCAGTAGTTCATCTCGCGGACCTGACCGTGCGGCACGTCCTGGATCTCGAAGAGGTCCATGCCGGGCTCGGGGATGTCGATGGCGCTGGCCATGCGGCTGGTGCCGAAATACGACTCGCTGGCCGGGTCGGCCACAGACACTCCGTCAACTATCAGTGAATAGTAGTGATATCCGGGCATGAGGGGCTTGGTGACTATAGTCCATGTGCCGTTGGCATCCTTGACGCCGTCATTGCGGCCGCCCAGGTCGATCTGCACGCGATTGGCCTGCGGAGCGCGGACCTTGAAGACCACCGAGTTGTCGGCAAGGATCTTCGGGAAGCCGTTGGCGCTGATGTTGGTCACCGGAGAAACGGCGCCGGAAAGCTTCGGCTCGAGGTCTGAGAGAAACTTGTCGGTGCGGGCGGCATTCACGAATTCCACCATCTCAGAGAGCCAGGGCTCTATGAAGAGGTTGATGCCGTGACCTGCGCCCTCCACAAGATTGAGGTCGCTCTTGATGCCGTTCTTGTCCAGAGCCTCGTAAAGCTCCATACCCTGGCAGTGGGGCACCACGTTATCCTTGGTGCCGTGGAAGATTATTGTCGGAGGGTCTGAAGGGTCGAGATACTGAATGGGATCGATAGTGCGGAAGAGATCGTCATCGCCGTCATAGTTGACGCCGAGCAGAGCCTCCTCAGGGGTGCCGCCCCAGGGCCTCTCCCACTCGCATTCCATGTTCAGCAGGTCGATAGGGCCTGACCAGTCGCAGACGCAGTCCACAGCGCTGCTGAATGCAGTGTAGGGGCCGACAGAGCCTTCAAGGTCGACGCTGTGCCTGCCGATCTGCGCTTTCTTCACATTAGAAGTGGCGCCGGCCAGCGAAGCCAGATGGCCGCCTGAAGAGAAGCCGGAGATGCCGATGAACGAAGTGTCGAAGTGATACTCCTCAGCCTTGGCGCGCACGAAGCGTACGACAGCCTTGATGTCCTGGATCTGGGCCGGGAACTTGGCGTCCATGCTTGAGCGGTGGTTCGGAGTGACGATGGCGTAACCTGCGTCCAGGAGGGCCTGGCAGATGTTGTCGAGGTTGGCCATGGCTTTCGAGCTGTTCGAGAACCATGCGCTGCCGTAGATATGGACTACCACGGGATATGAGGCCTTCCTCTCAGCGGGAAGATAGATATCGAGCTTGTGATAGACCTGTCCGTCGCCGGCATAGTCCACGTCCATGAACTTCTCGCTGCAGCGCACCTCAGGCATCCTGAAGCTGAAACCTGCAAGCTGGGCGGAAGACATGCCTCCGGGCGGCTGCGCCTGCAGTCCTGCGAATGCAGCAAGCGCCAGAGCGAATGTCATTATCAGTTTTTTCATATCAATAGTGTGTTAGATGACTTGGAAATCAATTGCCTGAAGGTCTTCGTCGCGCGATGAGCTGCCGTAGAGGATGCGGTACTTGCCGGGATAAACCGACAGGCCGTCCACTGCTGCGTCATAGAATGAGAAGGCCTCGCCGTCCAGAGTGATGCGGGCTTTGCCTGACTGGCCGGGAGCAAGAGTGAGTTTCTCGAAGCCCTGGAGAGCCTTGATCGGAGCGTCAGCCTTGTCGACTGCCTGCACATATACCTGCACGGTCTCTGCACCTTTCACGCTGCCGGTGTTCTTCACGGGGATGGTGATGGTCACCTTGCCGTCCTTCTTCATAGAAGACTTGTTGAGCTTGCCCTTGCCATATTCGAAGGTGGTGTAGCTCAGGCCGTAGCCGAAAGCGTACTGCGGTTTGCCGCGGAAATACTTGTAGGTGCGGTTGTCCATGCTGTAGTCGAGGAAGTCAGGAAGGTCATCGTTCGAAGCATAGAAAGTGACGGGGAGCTTGCCTGAAGGGCAGCAGTCGCCGAAGAGGACCTCGGCAAGTGCCTTTGAGCCGCCCTGACCGGGATACCATGCCTGCAGAAGGGCGTCATACTGACCTTCGATGCTGGCGAAAGCGATGGCTGAGCCTGAGCAGTTGACGAAGATGACGGGCTTGCCGGTGGCATGCATGGCACGCGCGAGCCTCTGCTGAACTGCAGGGAGTTCGATGTCGGCCTTGTCGCCGCCTTCACCTTCCATCTGGGCAGAGATGCCGCCGATGATGACGATTGCGTCAGCGTCCTTGAAGAGCTCTTTCTCTTCTGCGAAGTCAGCATACTTGCGCTGGCAGAAGTCGGCGCGCAGCTGGGCGAAAGCGCCGGTGCCACGGCGATATTCAATCTCGATGTCGATCGGCTTGCCGGCCTGCACGTCGAAAGTCTTGTAAGCCATGCCGCGGCCGCGACGGCCGAAACCGAACGCTGCCGGAGCGGCCTTGGCATTCTCCACTACACGGCCGTTCACCTTGAGGACATAGCCGTTGTCGCTGCTTACAGTATAGCTCAGCGGACCGGTGAAGTCAGGCACATAGCGGCCTTTGATGCGTACGGAAATCTTGTCGGTGGGCACGCCCTCTGCAAAGCCGTATGCGCCGAAGGTACTGAAGTTGAGAGCCTTGTAGTAACCGCTGGTGACGGGCTTGCCGCTCAGGTTGTTATTGTCATAGAACTCTACGAAAGCGCCCTGACCCTCGTTGAAATCGGGCAGGTGGTAGATGGTGTTGTAGTCGTCGGCAAGCTCGCAACCCCTGGTGTAGATGATGTTGGCACCGGGAACGGCAGCTTTGATGCCGTCCAGCAGGGTGTGAGTGTGCTCGGCAGTCGGAGTGCCGCCGTAGTTGCCGTTGAGCAGAGCTGCATCGTCGGCGTTCGGGCCGATCACTGCCAGAGTCTTGATATCCTTCGACAGCGGCAGAGCGTTGTCCTTGTTGTAAAGGAGCACCATAGACTCGCGGGCTGCCTGGGTGGCCAGAGCGTCATGCTCTTCGCTGCTGATCACGTCCTCGCCGAGGTTGGCCCAGGGCAGACGGTCGGCCGGGTCGAACATTCCCAACTCGAAGCGGCCTTGAAGCACTTTGCGCAGATGCACGTCGAGTTCAGCCTCTGTGATGAGACCTTTCTCAAGACCTTCCAGAAGCACCATCATCACCTTGCCGCACTCCAGGTCGGCGCCGGTGGCAGCCACCTCTACAGCTGCGCTGAGGGCGTCGGGCTGAGTCTCGTGCTGGCCGCGGGTGTAGTAGTTGTTGATGGCGTCGCAGTCAGTGACCACGATGCCGTCAAAACCCCATTTACCGCGCAGGATGTCGTTCAGCAGACGGTCGTTGGAGCTGCAGGGCACGCCTTCGTATCGGTTGTAGGCGCTCATGACCTCGCGGACGTTACCTTCCACTACGAGCTTCTTGAAAGCGGGCAGATATGTCTCCCAGAGGTCGCGCTGCGAAACGCGTGCGTCGTATGTGTGGCGCAGGGGCTCAGGACCGCTGTGCACTGCATAGTGCTTTGCGCAGGCGTGGGTCTTGAAATAATGCTTGTCGTTACCCTGCATTCCGAGCACGGTCTGCAGACCGAGGACTCCGGAAAGATAGGGATCCTCGCCGCAGGTCTCCTGGCCGCGTCCCCAGCGG
>JAFYZI010000110.1 GCA_017548725.1 Bacteroidales bacterium | reverse complement strand
GTCACAGTCGATAACAACTTTCATGTGGAAACAGTTTCAGGGTTTCCTACAAATATAAGATTTTCTCTGCACTTTCCGCACATATATAAATGTGCGGTGGGTTGATGATGCTATGGAAAGCAAAGCCCTTGGGGAGTTTCGTTCGCTGACGCTCACTCCAACCCTCCCACCGTCTGCTTCGTCATGCTGACGCATAACTCGCATTCGGCGGGCCCCTCCCGTTTTGCAAGTCACGGGTGACCAGCCTCCCTACAGGCTTTCTTTCCGCCGCATCAGTCCTCTTCTGCACGGAATGGCTAAATCAAATCTGTGCGGTGGGTTATCAGGGCGCATCAGCGCCGTGGCGGAGTGTGCGAGTGTCCGAAGGACAGGAGCCACGGAGACACCCGGGTTCTGCGAAGCAGGTTCCGGCATATTCCCCCTTGGGGGATGTCGCGAAGCGACAGGGGGTTGAGAGTTCCGCTCAAAACAAATAGTCCTGCAAGTAGCAGGACTATTTGTTTTGAGCGGAAAACGGGTTTCGAACCCGCGACCTTCGGCTTGGGAAGCCGACGCTCTACCGACTGAGCTACTTCCGCGTAGTTGTGTTGCAAATGTACTCTTTTTGATGTAATTTTACAAGATACGACCGACAAGATACAAACCTATTAATAATAGAACCAAATGCTCAATCACAAATTAGTCCTGAGATGCTTCGAAAAGCAGTTCGGACACAAGAAATGCAGCCTGTACACCTCTCCTGGCCGCATCAACCTCATCGGAGAACACACTGACTACAACGGCGGCTTCGTGCTTCCCGCAGCTATCGACAAATGCATGTCAGTAGCCATCTGCAAGAACGGCACCGACACCATCAACGTCTATTCAATGGACTTCAAGCAAAGGCTCGCGATCCCCATCGACGGTCCCAAACCTGAAGAGCAGTGGGCCTGCTACATCTTCGGCGTAGTGTCTGAGATGAAAAAGCGCGGCGCACAGCCCGGCGGCTTCGACTGCGTGTTCGGAGGTGACGTTCCCCTCGGAGCCGGCATGTCATCGTCCGCAGCCCTCGAGTCAGTATTCGGCTACGCCATCAACGACCAGTTCAAGCTCGGCTTCAAACGCGAAGACCTCGCCAAGATCGGGCAGATGACAGAGCACAACTACGTAGGTGTGCGCTGCGGCATCATGGACCAGTTCGCATCGCTCTTCGGCAAGGACGGCCACGTTATCCGTCTCGACTGCCGCAGCCTCAAATACAAGAGATTTCCCTTCAATCCCCGCGGCTACAAAGTCGTTCTCATCGACACCATGGTGAAACACACCCTCGCATCATCTGAGTACAACGTACGCCGCGCCCAGTGCGAAGAAGGCGTAGCAACCATCGCCAAGGACCATCCCGGCGTCGAACTCCTCCGCGACGTGACTCCCAAGATGCTCGAGAGCTACCGCGACAAACTCGACCCGATGGTGTTCAAGAGATGCTCTTACGTAGTATACGAGGACAAACGCCTGCTCGACGGCTGCCGTGACCTCAACAAAGGCGACCTGAAAGCATTCGGAAAGAAGATGTTCGCCACCCATGACGGCCTCAGCAAAGACTACGGCGTAAGCTGCGAAGAGCTCGACTTCATCGTCGACATCGCCCGCAAGAACGAAGGCGTCATCGGCGCCCGCATGATGGGCGGCGGCTTCGGCGGCTGCGTCATCAGCATCGTCAAGACCGGCGCATACAAAGGCTACATCGAGGATGTCAAGAAAGCCTACATCAAGAAATTCGGCAAGGATCCGCGCGTGATCAACGTAGTCATCAGCGACGGAGCCAAGAAGTGGAACCTCAGAAAGATCAAATAATCATGGCACAGGAAATAAAATACTTCAAGCTCGTCAACAAGAAAGGCGAGAGCGTAGTTCTCAGCAACTTCGGCGCAGGCATCATCGAGATCAACGTGGCTGACCGCGCCGGCAAGATCGACAACGTGTCTCTTGCATACGCCAAAAAAGAAGACTATTTCGACGACGGTCCGTACCTGGGCAAGACCCCCGGCCGCTATTCTAACCGTATCGCACGCGGCCGCTTCACCCTCGACGGCATAGATTACCAGCTTTCCATCAACTGCGGCGAAGACCATCTGCACGGCGGCAAGGGCACCGACAGCTACGCCAACCGCATCTGGGATGCAGAGCAGGTAGGCAACAAGGTTACCTTCACCCTGTTCAGCCCCGACGGCGACGCCAATTATCCCGGCAACGTGAATGTCAAAGCCGTATATACTTGGACAGACGACAGCTGCCTCACCCTCGACCTCTTCGCCGAGACCGACAGACGGACTGTTGTCAACCTCACCAACCATGTTTATTTCGATCTGCGCGGCGCTCACAACAAAGCCGACTTCGGCATCACCAAGCACATCCTCATGCTGAACTGCAGCAAGTATCTGCCCACCGGCGCCGACCTGATTCCCGTAGGCAGGATGGATCCTGTGGATGGCACTCCGATGGATTTCAGAGTACCAAAGGAGATCGGCCGCGACCTGCACGCCGACTTCCCCGCAATCCACCATGGCAAAGGCTATGACGCATGCTTCGTAATGGACGACTGCGACGGCGACGTGAAGCCGATCGCCGAGGCCTGCGAGCCCACCACCGGCCGCAAGATGACTTTGAGCACCAACAAGCCCGGAGTCCAGCTCTACACCGGTAACTGGCTCAGCGGCTGCCCGGACGGTCCGGAAGGCTATGTCTACAAGGACTACGACGGCTTCGCACTCGAGTGCCAGGACTTCCCCGACGGCCCCAACCAGCCTTCATTCGGCTACAAGCCGCTGGAGCCCGGCGAGCTCTACCACAATGTCATGAAGTGGCAATTTGGCACATTCTAAGCCGCTGCCGTTGACACATTGCACGCATAATCGAGGGTATCATTGTCACAAATGATGCTCTCGATTGTTTTTTTGCCCATGAGTTTCTATTTTTGCAGCTAAATTGTTTCAAAAGCATGAGAAAAGTACGCGTTTTTGCACCAGCGTCTATCGCTAATATGGGGTGCGGTTTTGACATCATCGGTCTGGCCCTTGATGAGGTAGGAGACATCATTGAAATAGTTCAGAGTGAGGGAGACGGCCTGACCATAACAAACAAGACCGACGTCCCGCTTCCCGAAGACATCGAGAAGAACGTGATAACACCGGTGGTGCGCACATTTCTCAAGAGGATAGGCAAGAAAGCCCAGATCGATGTCACCATCTGCGAGAAGATCTATCCCGGCAGCGGAATCGGCTCCAGCGCCGCATCCAGCGCTGCCGCAGCATACGGCATGAACGAACTCTACGGCTGCCCCCTCACCGAGGAGGAAGTGGTTGAGGTCGCAATGGAAGGCGAGAACCTCGCATCCGGCGGCTACCATGCCGACAACGCTGCTCCCGCTGTAATGGGCGGCATCATCCTCATCCGCGGTTATGAGCCGCTGGATGTTGTGAAGATCTCAGTGCCCGGCAACTTCTACTGCGCCGTGATCCATCCCCGTATCGTGGTCACCACCAAGGAAGCCCGCGAGATCCTGCCCAAGCAGGTTCCTCTGCACACCGCCATCACCCAGTGGGGCAATGTCGGCGGTCTGGTGGCCGGCCTCTTCACTTCCGACATAGAGCTGGTAGGCCGCTCGATGAAAGATGTCATCGCCGAGCCTTACCGCAAGCAGTTCATCCCCGGCTTCGACGAGCTGAGGGAGAAAGTTCTCGCAGCAGGCGCCCTGGCTATGAACATTTCCGGCTCCGGCCCTTCAGTGTTTGCCCTCTGCAACCATAAGGACAAAGCTGACGCTGCCGGCAAGATCATGGGCGATCATTTCGACGCCCTCGGCATCAAGAATGAAGTGTATGTTGTGAAAGTTTCCAACAAGGGAGCTAAACTTACCAGGGTTTCCATCTGATGAAATATTACAGCACAAGAGACAAGGGAAGGCTGGCTCCTCACACCCTGAAGGACGCTGCCTTCATGGGCCTCGCCCCGGACGGCGGCCTGTTCGTGCCCGAGCGTATCCCGGCAGTCGACATGGCGGCGGTGGAAAGCGCTGCCGCTGAATCTTATGCCGACATGGCCTGCTACCTGGCCGGCCTGTTCTTTGGCGAAGACGTGCCTCAGGCCGAGCTGGAAGCGATGGTCCGCAGGGCATACAACTTCGACTGTCCGCTGGTGAAAGTGGCTGAAGGCAAATACACCCTGGAGCTGTTCCACGGCCCGACCTTCGCCTTCAAGGACTTCGGCGCCCGCTTCATGGGCGGCATGCTGGGGCTGCTGAACCAGTCGGCCGATGACCTTGTGGTGCTGACCGCAACTTCAGGAGACACCGGAAGCGCAGTAGCCGCCGGTTTCTACAACGTGCCGGGCATCAAGGTAGTCGTGCTCTACCCGAACGGCAAGGTGTCCGACCTGCAGGAGAGCCAGATGACCACCCTGGGCGGCAACATCCGTCCGGTGAGGGTGAACGGCAATTTCGACGACTGCCAGGCCCTCGTGAAGAAGGTCTTCGCGGACTCTGACTTCCGCACTGACGTAAATGTGACTTCCGCAAATTCAATTAATATACTCCGCTGGATCCCCCAGTCATTCTACTATTTCTACGGCTGGTGCCAGTGGAAGAAGGCTACCGGGGCCGAACTGCCCACCATCGTCGTGCCCAGCGGCAACTACGGCAATATCACTGCCGGCATGCTGGCCCACGCCATGGGACTGCCGGTGAAGGGCTTCATCGCAGGCTCCAACGCCAACGACGTCGTGCCGCAGTACCTCCGCAGCGGCGTCTACAACCCGAGGGAGAGCGTGCGCACCATAGCCAACGCCATGGACGTCGGAGCGCCCAGCAACTTCGAGCGCATGATGTACCTCTACGGCGAAGACTTCGGCCGTCTGACCAACGAGCTGTCGGGCTTCAGCAGCACCGACGTCGAGATCAGGGAAGGCATCCGCGAGATGTACGACCTCTACGGCTATGTGTCAGACCCGCACAGCGCCGTGGGCTACAACGCCTCCAAGGCATACGGCATCGAGGGCTTCTGGCTCTCCACCGCCCACAATGCCAAGTTCCGCGAAGTCATCATGGAAACCCTCGGCCGCGAATTCCCCATCCCAGAAGGTCTCCAGATCGCAATGCGCAAGCAGAAGCACTTCCATCCCATGGACGTGAGAGTGGATGATCTTGAAGATTATATAGTAAAGTCATTAACAGATTAGAAATGAAAAAGGCTTCTAAAATCATTTTCGGTCTGGCACTGATTGCCGCCGGTATACTTTGGATACTGAGTATCGTAGGTGTCCTTGGTAGCGAGTTTTCTACAAAAGGATGGTGGACTCTGTTCATCATAGTGCCCTGCCTCTATGCACTCTTTACCGACAACAACAAAGTCGGGCCGTGCATCGGCATCTGCATCGGCGTACTGCTTCTGCTTGCCGCCCGTGAGATTATCACATGGGAAATGATGTGGCAGATAGGCCTGGCATTGATAGTAATCGGTTTCGGCATACAGCTGCTTTTCTTCAAGAAATGTAGTTGTCACGGCGTTTATGAAGAAAAGATTATATCACGCGACGGCAAGGACATCCGCCACATAGAATCTTCATTCGGCAAGCAGGTCCTTTCCTTTGCCGGACAGAATTTTGAAGGAGTTGACGTAGAGTCGTCATTCGGCTCGCTCACTCTGGATTTAAGAGATGCCATAATCGAGGATGGCGCCTTCATCGACCTTGAGGCATCATTCGGCGGCGTCACCATTATCGTCCCCGAAGGGCTCGCTGTCAAAATAGCTGTCACCAGCGGCTTCGGCGGTGTCAGTGACAATCGCCGCACTAAGGTCGAGTCCGGCACTCCGTACCTGGCCATCATCGGCAAGGTCGGCTTCGGCGGCGTGGTGATCAGGAACTAAGTTTTACTCTATCACCGTCATGTGGCGTTTCCAGTGGGTGTAGCCCCAGATGCTGGCGGCGAGGTAAACGGCGAACATGAATGCGGGGGCGTACATGCCCTGCAAGGCGAACATCACTATCTGCATAGTGTCGGCGACCATCCAGACGAACCACTGTTCTATGTGCGAATTCGTCAGCCAGTAGGTGCCGATGAAGCTCAGGATCATGGTGACTGCGTCCAGATTGGGCTGGGGGTCGTCGAGGGCCTTCAGCAGGAAGTAAAGGGCCGCGGCTCCGACCAGGAACACCAGGGCAGAGACCAGAATGGTGCGCTTCGACATGCGCCGCACAACCACGTCATGACCAGCCTCGGCAGCCGGGTCGGCGGCCAGACGAGCCTTGTCGCGGGTCAGTCGGTAAATACCCAGGAACGATACGACAACATAATAGATATTAAGAGTCATCGAGCCCCACAGATGCTGATGTATCCCGATGGCCACATACAGCCCGGCGCAGAAGATGTCGAAATACCACATCGCGACCTTCTGACGGATCTCGTAGATGACAAAGAGGATGCCGAGGATAGTAGCCGCAAGTTCTATCCATCCCCAGATATCAGACAAGTTCAGGAACCCCATAAACTACCTGACGATGATGTGCTCCCCTATCCTGAGGGTCTTGTTGGCTGAGATATTGTTCAGCTTGCAGATAGCAGATACGGTGGTGCCGTATTTACGGGCCAGGCCGCTGAGAGTGTCGCCGGAGCGGATGGTGTGTACGATACGGTCTGAAGCAGCCTGAGACTCTTCCTCAGTCTGGCCGTAGTGAGAATATATGCTGTAATAATGCTTTTTCAGCGTCAGGACGGAATCGCGCAGGGCGCCCGTCTCGAAATCGATTACCCTCTCGGCGTCGAAAGTCTGGCCTTTGTACCTCGTCTCGAAATGGAGGTGCGGCCCGGTGCTGCGCCCTGTGCTGCCGCCGAGACCGATCACGTCACCGGCCTTCACAGCCTCGTTGGGCTCGCAGAGAGTCTTCGACAGGTGGCCGTAATATGTCTCAAGGCCGTTGGAATGTCTCAATACAACCAGATTTCCATAGCCTCCGGTCTGCTTGGTGGTGCCAACATAGCGGACAACTCCGTCGAAAGCGGCGCGGACTGTGTCTCCGACATTCAGAGGAATGTCAGTACCCTGATGAGAAGAGCCGCGGCGCACCTTGTAACCGCTGAATACCTTACCCTGGATGGGCGGGCAGTAGTGGTTCAGCGAATCAGCCAGCAGAAGGTCGATCTCGTCCGGAATCTGATCGGCGGGATACAATCTGTAGGCATGGATCTCTGAAGTAGTCCAGTATTCGTCGTAGAGGGCGGCGGTGTCAATCTTCGGATGACCGAGGTCCAGGAAAACCCAGGTGTTGTCGTCGAAGAGGATGACACGGGTGTATTTGTCATGGGTGTCCAGGGTGTCCATCGGGGCCTTGAGGCGGGCGGTGCTGTCGGGGGCGGCAGGCAGGTCCTGAGCCCTTGCGACCAGGCTTGACAGTATGATAAACAGCGCTATATATGCTTTTTTGAGGTCAGGTTTCATAAAAAGTACAAATTCGGGCGTCTAATTTAGGCATAAAAATGTCGAATTTCGTACTTTTACGAGGTAAAATCGATTATATGCGCAAACTTCTCGTCTCACTGGTGCTCCTCTTCCAGGCCCTGCTAGCCTGCGGACAGACCCACGTATCGTACGAGAACCTGATGGGGACGGAAGAACTTCGCCAGAGCCTGGACTACCTCGCCAACGAGATGACCGAGGGCCGCGCGACGGGCAGCGAAGGCAAGATGGAAGCAGAGCAGTTCATCAGGGAGCGCTTCCGCAGCTACGGCCTCAAGCCTTTCAACTGGAACTACACCCAGTCATTCCCCTACAATGACACCACAGTGGTGCGCAACGTCATCGGAGTCGTGCCGGCCAGCCGCATGAGCGACGAATACATAGTCATTGGAGCCCATTACGACCACCTGGGCAGGCTCGGCGGCCAGATCTACAGCGGTGCAGACGACAATGCCTCCGGCGTAGCAGCCCTCCTCGCCCTGGCCCGTTCATTCGCAACGATGCGCTCCACCGGCGCCGGCCCGGGCAAGAACCTGATCTTCGTGGCATACGACGGAAAGGAGCTGGACATGTCTGGCAGCGAGTACTTCGTGAAGCATCTCCCCTTCCCGGCCGAAAAGATAGTCTGCGCCATAAACATGGACATGCTGGGCACTACGCTGGCCCCCTTGCACCGCAACCGCCCCGACTATCTGATAGTCCTCGGCGAGGGCACTCTGCCCAGGGATATGCAGGGCATCATCCGCCGCAGCAACACAAATGCGCGCTTCGGCATGGATATTGACTACTCGTTCTACGGCAGTGACAATTTCACGGATATGGTGTACCGCACGGGCGACCAGTACTCATTCAGACAGAAAAGGATACCCTCCCTGCTCTTCACCTCCGCTTTCCACGACCACACCTACAAACCTACTGACAGGATAGACATCATCGACTTCGGGATGCTTCACAAGCGGACCACACTGATTTTTGACGTAATATACAGATACTCGAACTTGTAATGTCCTTGAGAAGACACATAATAATAACTCTGCTCTGCATTCTGACATGTTTCACTGCCAGGGCGCAGTACAACCCCGACCACTTCTACATGCGTGGCCGCAGAGCCCTGGCCGACGGCAAGTACGCCGACGCCATCGCCAGCTTCAATGTGCTCTCAAGACTCGACACGACAGACTACGAAGCCTTCTTCTTCCGCGGAGTGGCCAAATACGACCTCGGTGACTTCACCGGCGCCGAAAAGGATTTTGACCTGACGCTGCAGAAGAACCCTGTCTACACCCTCGGATATCACTACCGCGCCATCGCCCGAAGCCAGAGCGGCAAATATGACGAAGCTCTGGAAGACCTGGCCACCGCAGTGGGCCTGCGTCCCGGCTACATCGGGCTGTACTTCAGCCGTGGCGTTGTGTATTTCATGTCGCAGCAGTTCGAGAAGGCTGTGGAAGACTTCGACCGCTACATCCGCAACGAACCTGAAGACGGCGCCGCATACCTCAACCGCGGAGCCAGCTACCTCTTCCTCGGAGACACCACCAAGGCCCTCGACAACTACAACATGGCCATCAAGCTTGACCGCTACGACGCAGAGTCATACGTCCGCCGTTCCCGCATCTACGCCCTTCGCGAGCAGTATGACGATGCCATCGACGACCTCAACACCGCTATCATGCTTGACAGCACAAACACTCTGGCATACTTCAACCGAGGCCTGATGAAATATGACAAACAGGATATCCAGGGAGCCCTGGAAGACCTCGACAGAGTGCTGAGGGACGACCCGGGCAATGCCCTGACATTATACAACAGAGCGTTGATCTATTCCCAGATCGGAGATTTCGAGAAGGCGCTGGACGACTATGACCGCGTCATCAACATCAACTCCGAGAACGTGCTGGCCTACTTCAACAGAGCCTCCGTATTCCTCGAGATGCGCCGCTACGAAAACGCCATCAACGATTATTCCAAGGCCATCGAGCTCTATCCCGACTTCGCCAAGGCCTACATGAACCGCGCCTACGCAAGGAACATGCTCGGGCAGTGGGCCGCTTCGGAGAGAGACTACGCGACGGCAAGGGCCAAGATCCGGGAATACCAGCAGAACACTTCCACCAAGGAAGGATATGAGGCATTCGCCGACACCACCCAGGGCTACAGCCACCTGATAGATTTCGACGCCGACTTCGCAAAGAAGAACTTCGACAACGAACTGCTGCAGTACAGGGATGTCGACATCGGACTCAAGCCGCTTTACAAATTTGCAGTCGCCGGCAAGACCGTCATCACCGACCTGACGGCCCTGTCGCATAAGCTACAATATGAGAAACTCGACGAGTTCTACCGCGAGGTGCCTATAGGGGTTGCTCTGACCACCGACAAGGAGAACGCCGGCGAGGCCACTTCGGCGAATCTGGCGGCGGTGAACCACGAGGTGCTGACCAACAAGACGGCCGGGAACCTCTTCGCCAAGGCCCTGCTCGAGACCGGGCAGAGCCAGTTCAACACTGCCATGGCCTGCTACAACGAGGCCATCGACAAGGAGCCGGACAACGAATTCCTATACATCAACCGCGGAGTGCTGCAGGCCGACATGACCGATTTCATATCGTCGATGGACAACAACATCCGGGTACTGTCGCTTGACAACTCTGCATCCACGAGGGTGACGGTTTCCGACAACAGCACCGTCAGGACTTACGACTACTCCGCCGCAATCAGCGACTTCATGAAGGCCGCCGAGGTCGCCCCCGATTTCCCCTACACATATTACAACCTCGGCAACCTGTTCTGCCTCAGCGAGGATATGCTGACAGCCATAAACCAGTACACCAAGGCTATCGACCTCTACCCTTATATGCCTGAGGCTTACTACAACCGCGGACTGGTGCTGATCTACCTCAAGGACAAGGAGAAGGGCTGTCTCGACATGAGCAAGGCCGGCGAGCTGGGCATCGCCGATGCATACAGCGTCATCAAGAAGTACTGCACCGAACAGCAGCCGTAGCGCCCTTCAAGGTTTTTTTATTAAATTTGTACGAATTAGCGGCTTTTTACGTATGTGGCAGCGTTTCCAGACCTTATTGTTGCTCATCTGCGCCGGACTTCTGATATCGATGTTCAGCGCGGACATGTGCTATGTCATGGTGCCTGACGCTGACGGGGGCCAGGAACTCACCCGCTACGCCATCAAGTTCGTGAACCGCTCGCAGTTCATCATCTTCACCTTCGTGACTATGGTGCTGAGCGTAATCGCGATCTTCTACTACAAGGCGAGGATACTGCAGATACGCATCTGCATCATCAACTTACTGCTGCTTATCGCATATCAGGCCTGGATACTGGTGTATTACTTCCAGTTCAAGAGCGTGTACAAGTTCACCGTCCCCACCCTCTTCCCCATCGTCTGCGTGATACTGCTGCTGATCGCAATAAGATACATCTGGCGCGACGAGTCGGAAGTTATAGCTTACCACATCCTGCGCAAGAGCAAGAAAAACGGCAAGATTAAAAAATACCAGAATGAACAAGCCCATGAGAAGAATAGCTGAATCTGAACTTATCATCAATTCCGACGGCTCCGTATTCCATCTTCACATCCTGCCGGAAGACCTGGCCGACACTGTGATACTGGTGGGCGACCAGAACCGCGTCCCGGCCATAGCCAAGTACTTCGACGAAGGCAGCATTGTCTGCGACAAGGCTTCGAGGGAATTCCACACCATCACCGGCAAATACCACGGCAAAGCCATAACCGTGATGTCTACCGGCATAGGCACCGACAACATCGACATAGTGATGAACGAGCTGGACGCCCTGGCCAACATAGACTTTGCGACGAGACAGCAGAAAGCTGAGCTCAAGGCCCTGCAGATCCTCCGCATCGGCACATGCGGCTGCGTCCGTCCCGACATTCCGCTCGGCGGCTTCGTCCTCTCTGAAGTCGGCCTCGGCATCGACGGCCTCCTCAACTGGTATGAAGGCGGCGACAAGGTCAGCGACAGCGGCATGGAGAAGGCCTTCATGGAGCACATGGGCTGGGCTCCCCGCCTTGCCACCCCCTACTGTGTCTGGTCAAGCAAGGAAATCCTCGACAAATTTCCGGGCTGCGCCAGGGGCATAACGATGTCCGCTCCGGGCTTCTACGGTCCCCAGGGCCGCTCGATCCGCATGAATCTCACCATTCCCGATTTCATTGCAAAGCTTGAGAAGTTCGAATACAACGGCGTCAAGATGACCAACATCGAGATGGAGAACTCTGCCATCGTCGGCATCGCATCCCTGCTGGGGCACCACGCTGCCACTATCTGCTGCGCCATAGCCAACCGCTTCCGTCTCGAAAGCATTCCGGACTACAAGCCGTACATCGAAAAACTAATCGTTTACGCACTGGACTCTCTTACCGCATGACGACAGACACCAAAGACCTCGAATACCTTGTTGACCTGTTCGACGATCCGGACGTTCAGGTAGCCTCCGCGCTGGACAAGAAGCTCCGGCAGGGCGGCCCCGAACTGCTTGACGCGCTGCGCAACATGGCCATCGACACCAAGGACG
>JAFYZI010000109.1 GCA_017548725.1 Bacteroidales bacterium | reverse complement strand
CTGACCCGCATCGAAGAGTTCGAGAACATCAATGTCCAGAAGGTAGTAGTGGCCAACGCCAAGCTCTACGCCGACATGGAAGGCGGATTCATCGGCATCGACGAGAAGAAGATCGACAATGCGGCCTTCGTCTGCGAATGCTCCGACATCGACGACATAATAGTCTTCATGAAGAACGGCGACTACATGGTCACCCCTGTCAAGGACAAAGCCTTCATCGGCAAAGACATAATCCATGTGGGAGTGTTCAAGAAGGGCGACGAGCGCACGATATACAACGCAGTCTACCGCGACGGCCGTGGAGGCATCTATTTCGCCAAGAGATTCGCCGTCACCGGAGTCACCAAGAACAAAATGTACAATCTGGGCCAGGGCAAGCCGGACACCAGCGTCATCTACTTCTCCGCCAACCCCAACGGCGAGGCCGAGGTGGTGCGCATCCAGTACCGCAACCGCCCGAAGCTCAAGAAGACTACCGACAGCTTCGATTTCGCCAAGCTGGCCGTCAAGGGCCGCTCGAGCCGCGGCAACATAGTGTCCCGCAACCCCATCCTCCGCATCCAGCTCCGCACCAAGGGTGTCTCTACCATCGGCGGCAAGGAGATCTGGTTCGACAGCGACATCAGTCGTCTGAACGACGCCGGCCGCGGACTGTTCCTGGGCGAATTCCTGCCGGACGAACACATCCTCGTCATACTGAAGAACGGCCGCTACTACACCTCGTCGTTCGACCTGAGCAACCGCTATCAGGGCCAGATCGAGACTATCTGCAAGCTCGATCCCGAGAAGACATATTCTGTGGTCTACTTCGACAAGCAGGCCGGATTCTTCTATGTAAAGCGTTTCAGCTTCGAGGTCAGCGACAACAACGAGCAGTGCTTCATCTCCGAGGGCAGCGGCTCTCGCCTGATCGCCATCAGCGAAGATGTCTATCCGCGCCTGCAGCTTACCTTCAAGGGCAAGAATGCTTCCCGCGGCGTAGAGATAATCGACGTGGCCAGCTTCATCGGCAAGAAGGGGCTCAAGGCCAAGGGCAAGCGCCTGAGCCAGTACGACGTTGACACCGTTGAGTTCATCGAGCCTCTCCCCGTCCCCGAGCTTGAGGTCGACGACGCCATCGAGATCTATGAGGGCGAAGACCTGCCGCAGGACGACGGCGACGACAGCGCTCCCGACGTGCCTGATGTTCCCGGGACTCCGGACAGCCCGGCTCCCAGCAGTTTCGACGACGACGAGCCCATCGAACTCTCTCTCTTCTGATAAATGAACGTAGCTCTTACAGGTTTCATGGGTTGCGGCAAGACAACCTACGGACGCGCCGCGGCGGAGCGTTCCGGCATACCCTTCTTCGACCTCGACGACGCCGTGCTGGACGCCCATAATGCAGCCTTCCCTTCCCTGCAGTGCGAATCGATCTCAGAGGTGTTCGCAGTGATGGGCGAAGCTTATTTCCGCAACCTCGAGACTGCCACCCTGCAGGAACTGCTCAACGGCAGCGAAGGGGTCATCATCGCTCTGGGCGGAGGTGCAGTGGTGCGGGAGGAGAACCGTGCCGTCCTCAAGGAAAGCTGCCGTCTGGTGTGGCTGAAGGCCAGTCTTGATACCTGCCTTGAGAATATAGGAGCCACCTACCCCAGGCCTCTGCTGCAAGGCAAGACAAGGGCTCAGATCGAAGAGATGTTCGAAGTACGCAATGGCATCTACAGTTCGGTGGCGGACGCAGTCATCGACACGGACGCACTGACGTTCGAGCAGATTGCCGACAGTATAGTGGCTGAATGTGACTATTCGTAGCTGAAGCCGCTGTGCTCGCCCATGGGCCTGTCGAGCAGCTCCGGATTCGCGAAAATGTATTTCAACAGCTTGAGGCTGCGGACATAGTAGAAGCCGTCCGCGATGCGCTCGTCTATCGTAGCTCCGAAATCCAGTATATCCCTCACCTCCTTGTGGCCGTCCGGCATCACGATTTCCTCTTTGTGGACAGTGCCCACAGTCACCATAATGCTGTTGGTGCCGTAGTTGTTAAGGTGGTGGTATACCGCAGGGCCGCCGATGCTGCCGAGGTTGCTGAGCAGCACGCTCGAGTAGTTGCAGTCGCCGTCGGTCAGAGCCTTCGGGTTGACGCCCCAGAAGTCGAGCCAGCGGATGACCCTGAGCACGAACATCAGTATCAGGCGCGGAATCTTCGCAAAGCCGTCGATGGTCTTGTCGATGCCGCCGGTGGAGTGCTCGCTCTTGCGCATCTGCCTGATTTCGCCGGCCATACGGTAGCTGAGCGTGTCCAGGTTGTCGTCGTCTTTAGGCACGAAGAACATGATGGCCTCGTCCGAGCCGTCGATGAAGCGGCGCTTGGCCACGAAACTGAGGCTGATCTCCTTGCGCTCATAGAGACGGCGGCCCTGCACGAAACGGTTCATGTAGGGGCGCTCCTTGATCATGCGGGCCACGGCGATTATCATCGCATGGAAAATGGTTGTTTTGTAGTCAGGGTGTCCTTCGTTCTTCTTTGCCAGGAATTTCATGACCTCGGTCACGTCCAGCTTGTCGCTTAGAAAGACTTCGCAATCGGTGCGGTTTGGGAAGAGATGCATCATTATGGTGTTCAGGCCGGGTATATTCTTCTCCCAATAGCCGTCGCGCCGATCTCCCCACTTGCGTTTTCTGGGTTCGCTCATGTGCTTTTGATATATAATTAACAAATTTAATAAAGTTGTTATAAATTCGCGGTCTGTTTGACGATTTGTTTAATTCACATATATAATGAAAAAGACTTTATTTCTTTTGTTGACTGTAATCGCTGCAGCTGCTTGCAGCCAGAACAACAAAGTTCCCGCTCTTGACATGAGCTACCTCGACACCAGCGTCAGCCCCAAGGTTGACTTTTACCAGTATTCTACCGGCGGTTGGCAGAAGGCCAACCCTCTCCGCCCGGAATTCGCCCGTTACGGCAGCTTCGACGCTCTCCGCGAACAGGCCCAGGAAAACCTCAACGCCCTCTTCGAGAGCATGACCTCTTCAGAAGCTGAGCTCGGCACCATCGACCAGAAGATCTCCGACCTCTACAGGATGGCTCTCGATTCAACTACCCGCAACGCCCTTGGCGCAGAGCCCATCAAACCCTACATCGCCCAGATCCAGGCCATCAGGACAAAGGACGACCTGGCCAGGGTTCTCGGCGAACTTAATCTTTACGGCGAAGGCGGCTTCTTCGGCTCAGGCGTAGAGGCTGACCTCACCAACAGCGACATGCAGGTCCTCTACCTCGGCCAGGGCGGCCTTGGAATGGGCGACCGCGACTATTATCTGCTCGAGAGCAACGCTGCTCTCAAGGAAGGTTACAAGAATTTCCTTCTCAAAGTCCTCAACCTCTCAGGTGTCGCCAATGCAGCTGACATCGTTGCCAAGGACATGGCTGTTGAAGACGCAATGGCAAAGATATTCTGGACCAAAGAGCAGAACCGCAACATGGCAGCCATCTACAACCCGATGTCCACCAAAGAAATCTGCAAGAAATGGCCGGAGCTCCGCTTTGACAAGGTCTGCGCAGTAGTTGGCATCGAGCCTCAGGACAAAGTGATCGTCGAGCAGCCCTCATATTTCGACGGCCTCAACAATCTCTTCAAGAAGACCGACATCGAAACCCTCAAGGCATACCTGCTCTGCCAGTTCATCAACGGCCAGACCAGCGCCCTCAGCGACGACTTCTACACCGCTTCATGGGAGTTCTTCAGCCATCAGATGGCCGGCACCCAGGAGCAGCAGCCCCGCTGGAAACGCGCCATGAGCGTTCCTAACGGCATCCTCGGCGAGGCCGTAGGTCAGATGTACGTTGAACGCTACTTCCCCGCTTCTTCAAAGGAGAAGATGATCACCCTCGTGGAGAATCTCCGCACCGCCCTCGGCCAGCACATCGACATGCTCGAATGGATGAGCGACGCCACCAAGGCCAAGGCTCAGGAGAAACTCGCCGCCTTCACCGTGAAGATAGGCTATCCTGACAAATGGAAAGACTACAGCACCCTCGACATCAACCCCGACAACACATATTACGAGAACCTCCGCAACGCCAGCGCCTGGTATGTGAAGGACAATCTCTCAAAGCTCGGCAAACCCACCGACAGGACTGAATGGGGCATGACTCCGCAGACCGTCAACGCATACTACAACCCGACCACCAACGAGATCTGCTTCCCCGCAGCCATCCTGCAGAAGCCGTTCTTCGATCCAGATGCTGACGATCCCGTAAACTACGGTGGAATCGGTGTCGTTATCGGCCACGAGATGTCACACGGCTTCGACGACCAGGGTTCTATGTTCGACGCCAAAGGCAATATGGTCAACTGGTGGACCG
>JAFYZI010000108.1 GCA_017548725.1 Bacteroidales bacterium | reverse complement strand
GGCATACTTCCCTGAGGTCAGCCGCCGCATAGACTCGATAATAGACCGTTACGGCAATGTCCGCGACAACGCTTCCGAAGCGCTGGCCGGCATCCGCCGCCTCATCAAGGAGAAGGAGAAGGCTGTCTCAAAAGTCACGGCGTCCATACTCAAGAAGGCCCAGAGCGACGGCTATGTGGAGGAAGATGCCGGAGTGGCGATTAGGGACGGAAAGATGCTCATCCCGGTGTCGGCAGTCAACAAGCACCGCATCGCCGGCATAGTGTACGACCAGAGCGCCAGCGGCAAGACGGTCTTCATCGAGCCGATAGAGATTGTGGAGATGAACAACCGTCTCTACGAGCTTCACCAGGACGAGCAGGCCGAGATAGCCCGCATCCTCGCCCAGTTCACAGAGTTCCTGCGCCCCTATCTGCCCGAACTGCTGCAGGCCGCTGAGTTCCTCGGCGAGATAGATTTCATCCGCGCCAAGGCCCTTGTGGCCCTCGATATGATAGCCGGAATGCCGGTCATTTCGCAGGACGGAGAGCTCTGGCTGCGCAAGGCCCGCCACCCCATCCTCGAGAAGGCTCTGGCCCGCGAAGGCAAGAAGATCGTACCGCTGAATCTCCACCTGGACCGCACCAAACGCATCCTGGTCATCTCCGGCCCGAACGCCGGCGGAAAGTCGGTCTGCCTCAAGACGGTCGGACTGCTGCAGTACATGTTCCAGTGGGGCATGCTGGTGCCGACCTCCGAAGTGTCTGAATTCGTGATTTTCGACGACATATTCATCGACATCGGCGACGACCAGTCGCTGGAGAACGACCTCAGTACCTACAGCTCCCACCTGCAGAATCTCAAGGAAATCGTAATCCGCTCCGGAAAGAAGTCGCTGGTGCTCATCGACGAATTCGGCAGCGGCACCGAGCCGGCCGCCGGCGGGGCTATCGCAGAAGCTGTGCTGGCGCAGATAGAGGAGAACGGGGCCTACGGCGTCATCACCACCCACTACACCAATCTGAAACTGTACGCAGAGAACAGCAAGGGCTGCGCCAACGGCGCCATGCAGTTCGATGTGGAGAACATACAGCCGCTCTTCCAGCTGGAGCAGGGCCTGCCCGGCAATTCATTCGCCTTCGAGCTGGCCCGCAAGATCGGCTTCCCGGAGTTCATTGTGAAGAACGCTCAGGAGAAGGCCGGCAGCGACTTCGTCGACATGGAAAAGCAGCTGCGCAAGATCGCCCGCAACCGCAAGGTGCTGGACGAAAAGCTCACCAAGGTCCGCTCTGCCGACAAGACCCTAGAGGGCCTGACGGACCGATACCAGAAGGAGCTGGCCGAGATCAAGGCACTCAAGAAGAGCATCCTCGACGAGGCGCGCGCCGAAGCCAAGGAGATTGTGAAGGAGGCAAACAAGCAGGTGGAGCGCACTGTCCGGGAGATCCGCGAGAGCCAGGCTGAGAAGGAGAAAACCCGCGCCGCCAGGGCCGAGCTGTCGCAGTACGCAGCGAAGCTGGAGGAGGAAAGCGTCTCGAAGAGCGACAAGGCCATCGAGAAGAAGATGGAGCAGATAGCAGCCCGCAAGGAAAGGGAGCGCCAGCGCAAGGAGGCCCGCGCCCGCAGGCAGGGCATCCAGGCCGCTTCGGAGGCTGAAAAGCAGGCCAAGGCTGCCGCCGAGGAAGCAGCCCGCCCGCTGCAGGTCGGCGACAAGGTGAAGGTCATCGGCAGCGACCTCATCGGCGAGATCACCAAGCTCACCGCCCGCAAGGTGTCGGTTTCAATCGGCTCGATCACTTCCACCATGGCAAAGGAAAGGGTGCAGAGGATTTCCGCCACAGAATATAAGACCGCAATGAAGGCCAATGCGTCTTCGGCCGGTCACCGGACATATTCTTCCGATGTCTACCAGAACGACTCCGTCAATGAGCGCAGGCTGCGCTTCACCCCGTCTATCGACGTGCGCGGCGAGCGTGTCAACGACGCCATCGACAAGGTGCTGCACTTCATGGACGACGCCCTGATGGTGGGCGTGGGTCAGGTGACGATCCTCCATGGCAAGGGCAACGGCGTCCTCCGCGAAGAGATCCGCAAATATCTCAAGACCATCGGCGGCGTCGAATCCTTCGGCGACGCGCCCCTCGACCAGGGCGGCGCCGGCATCACTGTAGTCAAGCTGCAGTAACGAGGCGAGCCACCCGGCCAAAAAAAAAGGATGACCACATTGGCCATCCTTTTCTTTATTGCGGGGGCGAGGACTTAGTCGCTGAGTGAGAAGCGGCGGAAAGCCACAACCTTAGCGTCTTTGTCGATGCCTGCGATGTAATCCTTGACAGAGATCTTGCCTTCCATCACGAACTCCTGCTCCTCGAGGGTCTGCTCCTTGAAGAACTTGGCCAGACGACCTTTGGCAATGTTCTCGATCATAGCTGCGGGAAGATTGGCGGCCTTCTCAGCTGAGACGGTCTTGATGATCTCGCGGGCCTGGGCTGCCTGGTCGGGAGTGAGCCAACCTTTGGCAGTGTTAGACTCGATATGATCTTCGCTGTCGCAGTGGGCGGGGTTGATGCCGGCTTTCTTGAGAGCTGCATCGACTGCCTTCTGGATCTGCTCTTCCTTGGTCTTCTCGGTTGCAACCTCGAGCTCCTGCTTAACGATTTCAGCGGGAACGCTTTCAGCATTCACTGCAACGGGCTTCATTGAAGTAACCTGCATTGCGATGTGCTTGCCAAGGTCGCCGGGAACAGCCTTGTTGAAACCAACCAGGGCGCCGTCCTTGTGAGTGAAGTGGATGTATGAGCCGATGAACGGAGCCTCGAGAGTAGCGTAGTAAGCAATAACATGCTTTTCACCGCTCTTACCGGTCTGCTCGGTGATAGCCTCGCCGACAGTGCGGCCGTCAGCCATCTTGACCTCGTTGAGAGCTGCTGCGTCAGCCGGGAAAGCTGCGATAGCTGCGTCTGCGATGGCCTCTGCCAGAGCTTTGAACTCAGCGTTGGCGGCAACGAAGTCAGTCTCGCAACCAAGGCTTACCAGGATAGCTTTGTTGCCGTTGATACGGGCAACAACTGCACCTTCGGTAGTCTCGCGGTCAGCACGTTTAGCTGCGACGAGCTTGCCTTTTTCACGGATGATTTCCTGAGCACGGTTGAAGTCACCTTCAGCCTCTACAAGTGCGTTCTTGCAATCCATCATGCCGGCACCTGTCATTTTGCGCAATTTAGCGACATCTGCTGCTTTGATTTCCATGTCAATAATTGTTTAAAGATTATTCATTGGCAGGAGCAGCTTCTGCGGGAGCGCTCTCTTCCTTTACTTCTTCGGCCTTGGCCTCTGCCTTCGGCGCTGACCTGCGGGCGCGAACCCTGCGTGCAGGAGCGGCGGGAGCAGCTTCGGCTTCTTCGCCAGCTTCGTCCTGAGCTTTGTCTTTCTCGAGCTTGCGCTCTTCCAGACCTTCAGCTACAGCCTTGCAAAGAGTCTCGGTAACGAGTGCGATAGACTTTGCTGCATCATCATTTGCCGGAATCACATAATCAATGTTGGTAGGGTCGCAACAAGTATCAACCATGGCGATTACGGGGATGTTGAGGCGGTTGGCTTCCTTGACAGCGTTGATCTCTTTCTGTACGTCAACTACGAAGAGTGCTGAAGGGAGGCGGTTGAGGTCGGCGATAGAACCGAGGTTCTTCTCGAGTTTAGCCCTCTGACGGGTGATCTGGAGACGTTCCCTCTTTGCAAGAGTCTCGAAGGTACCGTCGCTGATCATCTTGTCGATGGTATTCATCTTCTTGACAGCCTTGCGGATGGTCGGGAAGTTGGTGAGCATGCCACCGGCCCAGCGCTCGGTTACGTACGGCATGTTGACTGCCTGTGCCTGAGCGGCGACAATCTCTTTGGCTTGTTTCTTGGTGGCTACGAACAGTATCTTGCGGCCTGCGCGGGCAAGCTGTTTCATAACTGCTGCAGCTTCATCTATTTTGACAACAGTCTTATGCAGGTCGATAATGTGAATCCCGTTCTTCTCCATATAGATATAGGGAGCCATCTTAGGATTCCATTTTCTCTTCATGTGTCCGAAGTGAACACCTGCATCGAGTAAGTCTTGGAAATTTGTTCTAGACATTTTGGTTTGTTTTTGTTTGTTTCTGTGATCCTCCTTTGCGAGGATTCTCTTTTTGTCAATCCTGAAAGTAGCGGAGTCTTCCGGTCTTTCAGATTTTCCGCAGGTGGTCAAACGATTGGTAGCAATAAGCGGGTCCGATCATTTTACTGTAAACCACCTGTGCAATAAAGTCGTAAATCGTAATAATGTTAACGTTTGCTGAATTGGAAGCGTCTGCGTGCACCGGGCTGACCAGGTTTCTTTCTTTCAACCTCGCGGCTGTCACGGGTGAGGAAGCCGTTAGATTTGAGAATAGGACGATAAGCCTCTTTGTCGATCTTGCAAAGTGCGCGGGCGATTGCAAGGCGGAGAGCTTCGGCCTGACCTTTGATTCCACCGCCGTCAAGGGTAACCTTGATGTCGAATGAAGAAAGGGTACCTGTGAGTTCAAGGGGCTGCTGCACGATGTAACGGAGAGTGTCCTCCCTGAAGTACTCTTCGAGGGGACGGTCGTTGATCGTGATGTTGCCTTTTCCAGTGTTTACATAAACGCGAGCAACTGCTGATTTACGTCTTCCAAGGGCGTTAATTACTTCCATGCTCTGTTTAGATTTCGTTTAATGTAATAGTTTTAGGATTCTGTGCTGCGTGAGGATGTTCGTTGCCTGTGTAGAGATACAGGTTATGGAACTGCTGCTCACCCAGACGTGTCTTGGGAAGCATGCCTTTGATGGCGTGCTCGAGAACGGCCAACGGTTTGCGCTGGAGCAGATCCTTAGGCGTTGCGAAACGCTGTCCACCCGGATAACCGGTGTAGCGGACGTATTGCTTGTCAGTAAGCTTCTTTCCGGTCAGACGTACTTTGTCTGCGTTGAGGATGATGACGTTGTCACCACAGTCAGCGTTCGGAGTGAAGTTGGGTTTGTTTTTGCCACGGAGCAAAATCGCTACCCTGCTTGCAAGACGGCCGAGGACCTGATCGGTAGCATCGATGACAACCCACTCTTTAGAGGAGTTCTCTTTGTTGACCGACAGTGTTTTGTAGCTAAGTGTGTCCACAGTCTTGATTGTTAATTAGTTAATACTTAAATGTTGCGATTTCCCACTTTTTTGGGGGCTGCAAAGATAGACATTTTTGCATAACAAACAAATTATATACTTCTGTTTATAATGTTCTTTTTCGTATTTTTACGGACCGTAAACCTCAACTAACTATGAAAAGACTGATTCTAGCATCTCTGGCCGCAATCGCAGGCCTCGCACTCGTATCTTGCGCAGGCAACGGCGGCGCGATTCCGGCTCCCACAAACACGGCAACCATAACCATCCATCCCGACCAGGCCGTCAACGTAATCCCTGACGAACTCTACGGACAGTTCGCAGAGCACCTGGGAAGCGGCATCTACGGCGGCATCTGGGTAGGCAAGAACTCGCCCATCCCCAACACCGACGGCTACCGCAACGACGTCCTTGAAGCTCTGCGCGAGCTGAAAGTGCCGGTGATCCGCTGGCCGGGCGGCTGCTTCGCAGACTACTACCACTGGGAAGACGGCATCGGGGACAACCGTCCCACTATGGTCAACTCTTCTTGGGGAGGCACCGTGGAGAACAACAGCTTCGGAACCCACGAGTTCCTCAACCTCTGCGAGATGCTGGGATGCGAACCCTATATCAGCGGCAACGTCGGCAGCGGCAGCGTGCAGGAGCTTGCCAACTGGGTGCTCTATATGACTGCTGACGGCGGCAAATGGGCCGACATGAGGGCCAAGAACGGCCGCAAGGAGCCCTGGAAGGTTAAATACCTCGGCGTCGGCAACGAGAGCTGGGGCTGCGGCGGACAGATGACTCCCGAGTACTACGCCGGAGAGTATCGCCGCTATGCGGAGTACTGCCGCGACTACGGTGGAAACCACCTGTTCAAGATCGCCAGCGGCGCCTCTGACTACGACTACAACTGGACTGAAGTCCTCATGTCCGGCATAGGCCAGCAGATGAACGGCGTCGGCGTGCACTATTACTCTACAGACTTCAGCAAGCCCAGCCACGGCTCCGCCACCGACTTCGACTCTGACTTCTACTACTGGACCGTCGGCAAGTCCATGGGCATCGAGCCTGTAATCCAGAAGCACATCGCCATCATGGACAAATACGACCCCGAAGGCCACGTGAAGCTGCTCATCGACGAGTGGGGAACATGGTGGGACGTAGAGGAAGGCACCAACCCGGGCCACCTCTTCCAGCAGAACACCATGCGCGACGCCATCGTGGCTTCCACTTCTTTCGACATCTTCCACAAATACACAGAGCGCATCAACATGACCAACATCGCCCAGATGGTGAACGTGCTGCAGGCAATGCTCCTCACTCAGGACGACAAGATGGTCAAGACCCCTACCTTCTTTGTATATAAGATGTACAACACCCACCGCAGGAACAAATATGTACCTGCAGAAGTGAAGTCAGACCTGCTTCAGAAGGAAGACGGCAAGCTGGCCGAAGTCCATGCCATCAGTTCTACAACGTCAATTTCAGATGCCGGCAAGCTCAGCATCTCGGTGACCAACGTCAACCTTGACAACGATGTGGACGTGACTGTAAACCTGGGAAGCAACGGGAAGGCTTTCACCGCAGAAATCCTGAACAGCGCCGACATCAAGGATTACAACTCATTCGACAATCCCGACAAGGTCGGCACCGCAGCTTTCAGCAGCTTCACGGTGGACGGCTCGAAACTAACCTTCAAGATTCCGGCCCACTCAATTGTGACCTTCGTAGAGAAGTAGGTCGCTCTCCCCTTCGATCAGCCTGGTCTCGATAGGAACGTAGAACAGGCGGGTGCGGATCGCCTTGCAGGCATCCTCTATCAACCTCAGCCGCTGTGCATCCTTCTCTGTCGTGAGGAGCACGGCGGCCGGGTGTTTTCTGGCCAGCCGCGCAAGCTTCTTTATGTCCCCTTTAGAGTATAGATGGTGGTCGGGGTATTTCACCTCATATATCTCGGCATACTTCGTCGTGAGGTAATTGTGAAGTTCGATGGGGTCGGCGATGCCGCTGAACATGATGGCCTCCTGGCTGTAGATGAAGCGGCCGTCGGCACCTTCGAACACCTCCAGCGGCTTGAGGTAATCCACCGTAGTGAAATACAGGCGCTGGTTGGGATTCAGATGGTTGGCATTCCTTACCTTTTCTTTCTGCCACTCGTCGAGCCAGCCGGGGCTGCGGGTGATGATGATTGTGTCGGCACGCTTTATCTGGTCAGGCAGGTCGCGCAGCTTTCCGAAGGGGAAGAGGTTATCCTTGAAGACGGGCCTGCTGTAATCGATGAGCACTATCGAACGGCCCGGGATGAGGCGGCGGTACTGGTGGGCGTCGTCAAGGATGACATAGTCCACCGGGGCGCCAAGAGGCGGGTTGATGAGCTGCTC
>JAFYZI010000107.1 GCA_017548725.1 Bacteroidales bacterium | reverse complement strand
GCAACAGCTTGTCGTTACTGCCGAAAGTCCAAAGGTCAGCTTTGAACATCTCTTTCAGCTGGTAGACGCAAAGGTCCATGTCGTCGGCAGTGCGGCTTCCGAGAGCGCCTTCGTAGAGAGTACCTGTGTCTTTTCTGGCCTTGAGATAAGCATACAGTACCATCTGCAGCGAAGTGGCCGGACGGTTGTTGGGATCGTCGACGTTGAACATCTTGTCGAGCATGGCGGCATCATTGTCCCTTTTGCCGTGCAGCTTCATGCTGCCCGTCTTGTAGTCCACTATCCTGCCTGTCCCCTCTTTGCTGTCGAGACGGTCTATTATACCCTTGAGCAACACCGTCACGCCTCCGGCGTCAAGGTCGGCCTTGACCGTACTTTCCCCGTCCAGATAGGTGAACGGAGCATAGGCCATGTCGTAGTGGAGGGTCTGCACCACGATCCTGCGCAGCATCTCGAAAGTCACGAGCCGCTTGCCGGTGATGGGAAGACCGTTATATTTGAGGCATTCGTCGAGCTTGGTGCGAACCAGCGCCTCCAGCTCAGCCTTGCCGGAGAGTATCTTGCGGATGATGTCAGCTGTTATTATCTCATTCTTGTAAGGCTGGTACAGGCTCTCCATTATCTCATGGAAGGCCGTACCGAAAGGCGCCGACTCGAACTTCTCGTCGACCTTGTCGCTTTCGCGTATCCCTTTGACTCTCGTATAGTAAAACCTGAGCGGGCAGTCCAGATAGTCGTTGAGGCTCGAGGCCGAGAAACTGTGGCGGTCCTTGACGAAGACGTCGTACAGCAGCTGCATGACCTCGCTGTCTTTCGCCACTGAGGAGGCTCCCTGACGGGAAGGATTAATGGTGTAGGTGCACACCTTCTCTGTCAGCGGCACGTCTTTGTAGTGGTGCTTGAGCTGCATGATGAAGCGGCTCGGCTCGCCGCTGTGCACTCCGTAGGTGCGGCTGTCGTACATCAGCACGACCTTGCGGGCGCGGTAGATGCTGCGGTAGAAATGGTAGGCCGAAATGCTGTCGAATAGCTCGAAGGTCGGCAGGCCGAAGCCCTTGCGCAGCGAATAAGGGATATATGAGTCCGTGTCGTTCTTGCCGGGGAAGGTACCTTCGTTGACCGAAAGGATTATGACATTGTCGAAATCCAGAGCCCTGGTCTCAAGCGGGCCCATGACCTGCAGGCCGTGGAGCGGTTCGCCGCGGAAAGGCACGTTAAGCCGCGAAGTGATCTGCCGCAGGAAATGGAAATAGGTCTCCAGCTTGTCGAGATATGGGATCTGCAGGTCGCGGATATGGCTGATGGCCTTAAAATAGCCGTATGCAAACTCCTTCTCCATGTCGGAGATATGTCCCGCAAGCAGCTCGATGACATGCAGCTGCCATTCGTATACGTCGCCCACCGCATCCACAGGCCGGAAGATGGCTGAAAGCAGTTCCTGCTGAGCTTCGTCGAACAGCGAGGCGGGCACCTGCACCAGGTTGTTCTGGTTGATGCGCGTCTGCAGCTCTTTCACCACATTGCCGCAGGCGTTCAGCACCAGAGGGTGCGACAGCACTGCCGTGACATCCTTGTGGTAGAAAGTAGTCTGGGCGCCTTTTGTCCTCTTATTCAGTTGCAGCGGCCCCAGGGAAGACATCAGCGCCGCAAAAGCGCTGTTCGAAAGGCCGTAGCCCATCGTCACATTGATCTTGCGTATCTCTTCCGGGATGGAATTGAGCAGCGGCATCAGCAGCGACTCGTCCGGCAGCACGATCGCAGTGCTGTCCGGGTCCATGCCGTGCAGGTAGTCTGCAACTTTCTTGGCCTGCCCTATCGCCGACGGCACGCTCACGACATCCACTTCGGGGAAAGCCGCGGAGCTGTCTTCCAGCTGATATATCGAGGGATATTCCGACTCGTATGCTGAGATGAACAGTGAAGCCTTGTTGTCTCTGTCCCGCAGCAGCTGACCTTTGAAATCCCAGTAGAAATCGCCTTTGCCGCTGTCGCGGATATATGTGAGCAGCATCTGCTCGCATTTGCTGAGAGCGTTGTGCCCTACGAATACTATCCGGTCATAGCCGGCCAGAGCCTCCTCCACCCTGCTGTCATGGTCTTTGACCATCTCGGCCACGGCGCGGGTAATCATACCCTCGTATGCTATTCCCTGTGAAGCCAGGTCTGACTTGAAAGCGTCATACAACGGCCACATGACCTTCCATATCTGCAAGAACTTAGCCTTGCCCGGCTTCTCTCCGGAATTGTCAAGGGTGATCTTCCAGAAGTTGCGGATGGCTTCCCTCTGCGTCTCGCTCAGATAGTCGTAGCTGGCCGAGATGCTCTCCAGGTCGCTCACATTGGTGAACAAATCCTGCGCATCAACCATATACTGGTCGATGTCGTTGAAATCCGAGAGAAGAGTGTCGGCCTTGTATACGAATTCATCGAAGCTGTCGCACACCAGGGCGTTCTCCTCTCCCAGCCTTAGGTAATGTTTGTAGAGGATGCTGACAAGTTCTATCTTGTCGGCTCTCTTATAGGGAGAAAGCTTGTCGAAAAAGTCGCTGATGGTCAGAAGTTCCGGGCAGAAAAGGGGAGCAGAGCTGCAGAGCCCTAGATACTTCCTGAAAAAAAGACTGGAACGGCGGCTCGGGAAGACGAAACACACCTTGCCCAAGTCACCGTCATAGTCGCTTACGTAATGCTTCGCGATCTGGTATAGGAAATTACAGCCGTTTTGCAAGTTCTTTTGCCAGTTCTTCGTATCCGGGCTTGCCCAGGAGTGCGAACATGTTCTTCTTATATGCTTCGACACCCGGCTGGTTGAACGGGTTGATGCCTAGTACGTAGCCGCTTATGCCGCAGGCCTTCTCGAAGAAATAGAACAGACCGCCGAGGTGATAAGCATCCAGGGTCTCGGTCTCGACCGTTATCTGAGGCACTCCGCCGTCGATGTGGGCGAGCCTGGTGCCGAGCATGGCTTTCTCGTTGCAATACTCGATCCTCTTTCCTGAAAGGAAGTTGAGGCCGTCGAGATTCTCGGCGTCAGAAGGAATCTCAACCTTGCGGGCAGGATTCTTGACGCTCACTACGGTCTCGAACATTACCCTCTCGCCTTCCTGGACGAACTGTCCCATAGAATGGAGGTCGGTAGTGTAACTTACAGAAGCAGGGAACAGACCCTTGCCTTCCTTACCCTCGCTCTCGCCGAAGAGCTGCTTCCACCACTCGCTGAAATAGACGAGCTTGGGATTGTAGTTCACAAGCAGTTCCACCTTCTTGCCTTCATCGTACATGCAGTTCCTTGCGGCTGCATACTGGATGGCGGGGTTGTCGGCAGACTTGCGGCTGCAGATGGCTTCCATGTCGCGGGCGCCGGCCAGCAGGGCGTCGATGTCGAAACCTGCGGCTGCGATAGGCACGAGGCCTACCGGAGTCAGCACTGAGTAGCGGCCACCGATGTTGTCCTCGATGACGAATGACTTGTAACCTTCGCTGGTGGCGAGACTCTTGAGGGCGCCGCGGGCCTTGTCGGTAACTGCGACAATCCTCTCTGCAGCCTCTTTCTTGCCGTATTTCTCTTCAATGAAGCCTTTGATGATGCGGAAAGCAACGGCAGGCTCGGTGGTTGTGCCTGACTTGGAGATAACTACGGCAGCCACGTTGCGGATCTTCATCAGGTCCATCAAGTCGGCCATGTAATCCTCGCTCAGAGTGTTGCCGGCGAACACAACCTGCACCGGATCTTTGTCGATGTTTACGGAGAAGTTGTGAGCCAGAGCCGCGATGGCCGCCTTGGCGCCGAGGTATGAACCGCCGATGCCGATTGCAACGACCAGATTGACTTTCTTTTCTTTCCAGCATTCTGCCACTGCCTTGCAGTCGTCAAGAAGTTGCTGGGGCATTTCTGAAGGGAGGTGGTTCCAGCCGAGAAAATCATTGCCTGCGCCTTCGGCGCTTTCCAGGACGTCATAGGCCGCCATGGCCTTTTCCAAATACTGCTCTTTCTTGCTTTCAAAAGACTTGCAGCCAGTCAGATCTATTTTTATCATGATTTCGTTAATCTTATATGCTTATACTATTATTTGTGCGAATTCTTACAAATTTACCAAATCTGACGCTTAATTAAAAATCAATATCGAGAGAAACGGGGCAATGGTCGGAACCCTCGTATTCAGGATGGATGGCGGCGCCTTTCATGTGAGCTGCGATGTTGTCAGAGACTATGAAATAGTCGATCCTCCACCCTACGTTCCTCTCGCGGGCGCGCATGCGGTAGCTCCACCAGGAGTATGCGTCAGCCGTGTCGGGATAGAAGTGGCGGAACGAATCCACGAAGCCGGCGTCCAGCAGCTCGGTCATCTTCTGCCTCTCCTGGTCGGTGAAGCCTGCGTTCTCATGGTTGGTCGCTGGGTTCTTGAGGTCGATCTCTTCGTGGGCGACGTTCAGGTCTCCACAAAGGATTACGCCCTTTGTCTGCGCCAGCTTCGAGAGGTAGTCCCTCATGGCATCCTCCCACTCCATGCGGTAGTCCAGCCTGCGCAGCCCGTCCTGCGAGTTCGGCGTGTAGCAGCACACCAGATAGAAATCAGGCATTTCGAGAGTTATCACCCTGCCTTCATTGTCATGCACCGGCATGCCGATGCCGTATGTCACCGACAAAGGAGTGTGACGGGTGTAGATGGCTGTGCCGCTGTAACCTTTCTTTTCAGCATAATTCCAGTAACTCTGGTAGCCCATGAACTGCAAGTCCAGCTGGCCGGCCTGCAGTTTGGTCTCCTGCAGGCAGAAGAAATCCGCGTCGAGAGCCTCGAAGGCTGCGTCGAAGGCCCCTTTGGAATAGCAGGCCCTCAATCCGTTGACGTTCCAAGATACTAACCTCATGATATGTTCGAATAGTCTTTAATTTCTGTTTTAAGTCTCGCCAGGTTGTCTACCAGGATCTTGTTGGCAGGCGCCCTGAGAAGCGGGTCGTTCTCCAGCACGCGGGCTGCCGTTTCCCTTGCATCCGTCAGCACTGGATTGTCCTTCGCCAGGTCGGCGATGTGCAGGTCGATTGCAAGGCCGCTCTGCCGCGTCCCTTCGAAATCGCCGGGGCCGCGCATGCGCAGGTCAGCCTCCGCCAGCTCGAAGCCGTCGGTGGTGCTGCACATGATCTCGATACGCTGCCTGGACTCCTTGCTCAGCTTGTAACCGGTCATCAGGATGCAGTACGACTCCGCAGAGCCGCGTCCCACCCTTCCGCGGAGCTGGTGAAGCTGGCTCAGGCCGAAACGCTCCGCACTCTCTATAACCATCACCGAGGCGTTCGGGATGTCCACGCCCACCTCTATGACAGAAGTCGCAACGAGGATGTTCGCCTTGCCTTCGACGAAAAGGGCCATGTCGTGGGCCTTGTTCTCGTTGGTCTGCTTGCCGTGCACCACTGCGGTGACATATTTGGGCGGCTTGAACTCTTCCGTAATGGCCAGATAGCCAGACTCCAGATTCTCGTAGTCCATTTTCTCGGACTCCTTTATGAGGGGATACACCACGAACACCTGCCGGCCGGCATCTATCTGTCTGCGCATGAAATCATACACCTTCTGGCGGTGGTTCTCGCCGACATGCTTTGTCACCACCGGCTTGCGGCCCGGCGGCAGCTCGTCTATCACGGAGATGTCGAGATCTCCGAAGAGGGTCATGGCAAGCGTACGCGGTATAGGCGTAGCGGTCATCACGAGAATGTGCGGCAGGGTCTCGGACTTCGACCAGAGGCGAGCCCTCTGCTCCACTCCGAAACGGTGCTGCTCGTCTATCACGGCAAGGCCGAGTGCAGCAAACTTTACTTTGTCCTCTATGAGGGCGTGCGTCCCGAAGACCAGCTTGATGCTGCCGTCTTCCAGCCCGGCATATATCTCACGACGTTCTTTAGCCTTCGTGCTGCCTGTAAGCAGGGCACAGCGCACCTTGTCGGTATTGACAAATTTGGCAACGCCGCGGTAATGCTGCCCGGCAAGCACTTCTGTCGGAGCCATGATGCAAGCCTGGTAGCCGTTGTCGATGGCCTGCAGTGCGGAGAGGATGGCCACCAGAGTCTTGCCGCTGCCCACGTCGCCCTCGAGCAGACGGTTCATCTGCCGGCCGCTCGTGACGTCGGCCCTGATCTCTTTCAGCACTCTCTTCTGGGCGCCGGTGAGGGGGAATTGCAGATTGTTGTAAGTATCGTTGAACGCTTC
>JAFYZI010000106.1 GCA_017548725.1 Bacteroidales bacterium | reverse complement strand
GCAGACGACTGCATCATCGACAATGGCAAGTGGACCTGCGGCAAGGAGCAATATTGCCCCGTCAGCTGCGGCATGCCCACCGTCCTCGTCCGCCAGCTCTCCGTCGGCGGTATCTGATATAACGACTGTCGGCAGTAATGCCTAGGGCAACCGCGATTTTAGTCCACAAAATCGCGCCCCTCCGCCCCTTATCTTTACTGGGGCTCCGCCCCAAACCCCGCCGCTTCGGCCTGCTATCAGCACACGCTTCCCTCACGGCCTCCGCTAGCGGCTGCAGCCGCTATGCGGTCATAACGGCCCGCCCGCCAAAGTCGGGGTACCATGTTGCCTTGCGGCATTCTGCCGACAGTCGCTATATCCCAGCCAGAAAAAAGTAGGGCAGCGGCGTAAAGGGCACTTGAGCGAGGGCGAAATAGCGGATGAGCGGAGGCCCGCCGCCCGGGAGCGACGCTGTATGAGCCACGTTAGGCGAGGGCTGAAAGCCCGAGACTAAAAGGGCGAGTTCGTCGCGACAGGCGGACGCAGCGAAATACGCCACCCGAGCGAACTCGTGCCCTCCAAGCCGCTGTCCTACGCCCGTCCTTACTTTTAAAAGATGTTGTTATTAGATACCGCCGACGGAGAGCTGGCGGACGAGGACTGTGGGCATGCCGCAGCTGACGGGGCAATATTGCTCCTTGCCGCAGGTCCACTTGCCATTGTCGATGATGCAGTCGTCTGCGACGGCCACGATATCGGCCAGAGCCTGCGGCCCGTTGCCGATGACATTGATATCCTTCAGCGGCTGAGTGAGCTTGCCGTTCTCGATGAGCCAGCCGCTCTTCACATAGAAAGTGAAGTCGCCGGCCCCGATCTGCACCTGGCCGTTCGAGAAAGTGTCGAGGAACACCCCGTTTTTTACAGATGCGATGATGTCCTCCTTGCCAGCGTCGCCGTTCTCCATATATGTGGCGCGCATGCGCGGAATGGGATTGAAGCGGAACGACTCGCGGCGGCCGTTGCCGGTGGAAGCCACCCCGTAGTGCTTCGCGCTGACACGGTCGTGCAGGAAAGAAGTCAGGATGCCGTCCTTAACCATATAAGTCTTCTGCGAAGGCACACCCTCGTCGTCGATATTTATGCTGCCGCGGTTCAGCGGGATGGTGCCGTCGTCCACCACGGAAATCTTCTCACTGCAGACCTTCTTGCCGAGGCTGTCCGTGAAAATTGAAGTGCCCTTGCGGATGAAATCGGCCTCGAAAGCATGGCCGATGGCTTCGTGGAGCAGGATTCCTGAGCCGCCGGCGCCCATCACCACAGGCATGTCGCCGCCCTTGATGCTACCGGCATTGAACAGCATCGAGCATTTGCCGGTTACCTCGTTGGCCATGGCGGTCATCAGACCGTCGGTGAGGAACTCGCTGCCCATGCGGAAACTCCTGGACAGGGAAGCAGTCTCCCTGCGGGAACTCTGCTGCGCCACTATGCTGACAGCCAGGGACGACATCGGTCCGCTGTCCTGAGCCAGCTCTCCGAGGGAATTGAAGAACAGAATCCTTTCGTATGAACTCGTCAGCGACTCCATGACATTGGTGATGCGGGAGTCGAGGCTGTAGAGCAGGTCGTTCATGCGCTGGAGATAATCGATCCTTTTGGCGCTGTCGAAGCCTTCCCAGCTGTTCCCGGCGGGATAGTAGCTGGCAGCCTTGACCTCAGTGACGGCGACAGGGCAGAGGGCCTGCACCAGACCGTCGGCAATAGCGGCCGCTGTGGCGGCAGCCCGGGCCATCTTGTCCCAGTCAGTGCTCTCGGAGTAAGCATAGCCGGTCTGCTCCCCTTTGAGAACGCGGATGCCCACGCCATAATCCACATGCTGGCCTACTGAATCCACCTTGCGGTCGCGCAGCTGCATCTCGTCCAGAGAGCTGAATTCGAAGTATATGTCCGCATAGTCCCCGCCACGGCTCATCGCGATGGCTATAAGCCGCTGCAGCATTTCTATATCTACTTTGAAGAATTCCATCATCATATTATTACCGAAAAGGGCAACCCGACTGGATCGCCCTTTTACAGTTGGCAGAGATTTTACTTGTTTTCCAATTGTCTTGCATCTACCTGTACCACGTTTCCTTTGTTCGAGAAAGCGAGAGGTTCGTTGTTCCGCTTTTTCTGCTCGACCAATTTATCGAACGTGATATCCAGCCCTTTGAGAAGATCTTCTCTAAGCTGTCTCGTTTCTTGTTCGCTCATAGTTGATAAGCAGATTGTAAATGGTTTTGTTGTGAAGTTTAGTACTAACATCTTTACCGCCTTCGGCAATCATTGCACTCGGCGTATTGGAATTATCCACGATCATCCAGTAATCGACAGCGGGGATGTACAGATCGAAGAGATTCGTTATTCCCATGTGATACCTTCTCAGGATGGTCCTTTCCGGGACATTGTGGCCTCCGGACGCGACCCTGAGTTTGACCCTCTGCAGGGCCAGCTCAGGAACATTCAGCCAGAAGAAGATGAGGGTCACAACATAACCGCTCATCTGAGCCTCCTTTATGATTTTAATCAACGTCCTTGTCGCCAGCGTTGTCTCTATTCCGAAATCGGCGCCTTGCTCTATCAGCTCGTGCATTCTCTCGAGCATGATCCTGCTGGCCCTGATGGCCGCAGACTCCGGGTTGTCCGGGGAGAGCCTCATCGCGATCTCGTCGGAATTGACAAAATCGTGGCAGTTGAACATATCAGGGAGAATGGTATACGAAGCAGTGGTTTTGCCTGCCCCGTTGCATCCTCCTATGATATATATCTTCGGCATTAAGCCTTCAGCCTCCGGGCTTTAAATCATCAAAGCTGCAACGAGGGCAAGGATGGCGTAGAACTCAGGAAGGGCGGCGTAGATCATGGTGTTGGTCATGACGTCGTGTCCCTGAGAAATACCGATGATACCGTTTGCGCAGAGCTTGCCTTGACGGATGGCAGAGAAAAGGCAGACTACGCCCACGCCCAGACCTACAGCGAACAGCTTGAAGCCGTCAGCTGCGAAGTCCTTGCTGATCCACATCAGGAAAGCTACGAAACCGTACAGACCCTGGGTGGCAGGCATGGCGGACAGCACCATGTACTGGGAAGATTTGTCAGGATTTTTCTTCAACGCTCCTTCAGCAGCGTTTCCGGCAATAGTAGTTCCGATACTACTGCCGATTCCGGCCAGTGCGAGCATCAGGCCGAAACCAAGATAACCAAGAATTAATTCTAGCATGATTAAATAATTAAATATTGTTATTGTTTCTTATTAGTCAACGGTTTGTAAAGTTTTCCCTTGCCTTCGTATCCGGAGTTCTTGAAATATTCCACGAACGTCAGACGCAGAGGGTGGACGAACGCACCCAGGCAGGACATCGCCAGGTTGAGGGCATGTCCGATGGCCAGGATGAGGAAGAGCACCAGATAGTTCACACCCGGCACCTGCAGCCCGTTGAAGGCCATCATGCCGAGGTTGTTGAAGGCGCCGCCGAGCATGCCGCCGGCCAGGCCGAGGGCATACAGACGGATGTAGCTGAGCACGTCGCCGAGGATGCCGGTCACTTTGTTATAAGTGTCCCACAAGCCCGCTCCCACATTGAGGAGGGGGTTGCGTCCGGGCGTGTTGAAGACGAATATGCCGAGGGCGGAAATCACTCCGACCGCAATCACGGCCCACTTGGTAACCTCAGAAGGCATCACCTTGAGCAGCGACAGCGCGGCAATCACGATGCCGCCTATGATCAGGAGCACCCAGCCCCATGTGCTGACAGCATGCCTGAAGCCGTATGCCTGAGTGTAGACTACGCCCTTGATGATCATGGCAAGGATGATGTGGAACACACCGATGCCCAGCGCAAGAACCATCTTCGAGTCGTAGCCCATGATCTGGTTGTGGAAGATGAATTTCTTAAGCGGCTCGGGATACCATGCAGCTTCGTAGAGGTCGATGCCGAAGAAGGTGCCCAGAACGAGACCTATGATGAGGGTGGCTACGCCCAGGGTTGTCACGAGCGGACCGAGCTTCGACATTCCCATCTTCGAACGTCCGAGCAGGATGCCGATGATTATGAGCAGGATGCCGTATCCGGCGTCACCCATACACATGGCGAAGAACAGCATGAAGAACGGGCCGAGGATGGGGGTCGGGTCGAACTCGTTGTAGTCAGGCATGCCGTACATGCCGGTGAGCACCTCGAACATCTTCGTGAACTTGTTGTTGCGAAGCTTGATAGGAGGGTTGTCCTCAACCTTGGCTTTAGACGACAGATAGACCACCGGAGCTTCGTCGAGGAAGGCCTTCACCTTCTCGTCAGCCTCGGTGGGAGCGAAGCCCTCGATTATCGACAGCACCTCTTCGGCCTCCTTCTTAGCGGAGCTCTGGGCGAAATACAGGTCGAGCTCTCCGGCAAGCTTGTGCTGCTCGTCTTCGAGCATGGGGGTGCAGGCCGCCAGGGCGGAGAGGTCGTGACGCGAGTCCTCTATCTTCTGCTCCAGCTCCTTGGCCTCTGCCTCATAAGCGGCTGCTGACTTCTCGGGGAAGTCACACTCAGCATAAGGGAAGTCGAAAGGCTCGCCCAAAGACTGCAGGGCTATCAGGTATACTGAATCATCATCCTTCGCAATTATCTCACAGGGATATTCGTTCAGGATGTTCTCGTCGAATTTCTTGTTCTTGATATGGTAGAATCTGGGAACGAGGCCCAGCTTGTCCAGACGTTCTATGTCCGAAGGATTGAATTCACCCCACGCCGCGGCACGTCTGGCCAGCGTGGTGCAGTCTTTCAGAGAGGCTTCCAGCTCCGTAAGCTCGGCGAGCTTGCTCTCGGTGCTTTTGACAACCTCTTCGGGGGAAGCCAGAGCCGCGGCCGGAACCTCCGCATCCGCATAGCTCTTGAGCGCCTTGCAAATCTTGTTATAATGTTCGATCCGGGTGAACTTCTCGCCGGAAGCCTTGTCGAAAGGCTTCTGCTTGCGGGTCACATCCACCAGCCCCAGATTCTGGAGATCGGAAAGGAAGCTGTCCATCTCCCCGCTCATGAGGATGATGGAATATTTAGTCATTTGTGTGATCATGCTTCGTTTTCCTCCTCTTCTTCAGCCTGATGACGGCTCTTTACAATCTTCTGGGATGCCTTGGACAGGTTCTCCTCGTCCTCCATGTATCTCTTGATCTTACGGATGGCCTCCTGATACCCTGGGATCTGAACCTTTTCGTAGAGGTTCACCTTCTGGGTTGTCTTCTTGCGCTGGAAATCGAGTATGCGGGCCTTCTCGATGCAGACCTCGCTTTCGATGCCGAGCTGAGCCAGCCTCTTGAGGATCTCCACTCCGTCGGTGTACCACATCGGCTTGGAGAAAGTGTCGAACGGCTTGACGCTGTAGATGACTTCCTTCAGCTCCGGAGTCTTGATACCGGCCACTTTCACCGTCTCAAGGATCACATCGTCGACACTTATCAGATTGGGCTCGAACTCGTTCCACAACCCGGACATATAACTGTAACTCTGCAAAGCCTCTTCCAATTCTTCCTTGAGCTGCTGCGCACGGTCCTTGGCGAGCTTTGACATAACCCTCAGGGCAGACTCTTTATTCTTGAGGGTAGGCAAGGCGCGCAGACGAACCTTCAACTGCTTGTTGAGCTCGTTCATGGAAGTCTTGTTGAATTGGAACTTGATGGCCATGACTGCTAGTTGTTATCTTTCCAATATTTAGCAATGAGTGAGTCACGCAGACCGGTCTCGGCCTTGGTGAAGTACTTAGCGAACAGCTCCCAGGCCGTGTCGAGCATCTCGTTGATGGAGATGTTGACGTCGATGGCCAGAAGCCTGTTGGAATATTCCTTCGCGTAGTCAAGGCAGCGCAGGTCGTAGTCGCTCAGATCGAAACCGTTCTCCAGTTTGGTCTTGGCGTTCGAGGCGTCGGCGTACAGGCGCACTGCCGTGTTCATCACCTGGCTGTGGTCCTCGCGGGTCTGCTTGTTGATCACAAGCTGTTTCAGACGCGACAGGCTGCGGAACGGGTCGACGATGACCTTTCCGGTGTCGGTGTCGGTGCGGAGGAACAGCTGGCCCTCGGTGATGTATCCGGTGTTGTCGGGGATGGCGTGGGTGATGTCACCGTCGTTCAGCGTGGTGACGGCGATGATGGTGATGGAACCGCCGCTGGGCAGCTGCACGGCCTTCTCGTAGATCTTCGCGAGGTCTGAATAGAGGGAGCCGGGCATTGAGTCCTTTGAAGGGATCTGGTCCATACGGTTCGACACGATACTCAGGGCGTCGGCGTACAGCGTCATGTCGGTCAGCAGCACGAGCACTTTCTCGTTCTTGTCGACGGCGAAGTACTCGGCAGCCGTAAGCGCCATGTCAGGCACCAGCAGACGCTCTACAGGCGGCTCGTCAGTGGTGTTCACGAAGCTGACGATCCTGTTGAGGGCGCCGGCGTTCTCGAAGGCCTGCCTGAAGTAGAGGTAGTCGTCGTTGGAAAGGCCCATGCCGCCGAGGATGATCTTGTCGACGTCGGCGCGGAGGGCCACCTGGGCCATCACCTGGTTGTAGGGCTGGTCAGGGTCGGCGAAGAACGGAATCTTCTGGCCTGACACAAGGGTGTTGTTGAGGTCGATGCCGGCGATACCTGTGGGGATCAGCTGGCTCGGCTGCTCCCTCTTGTAGGGGTTTACCG
>JAFYZI010000105.1 GCA_017548725.1 Bacteroidales bacterium | reverse complement strand
AGCCTATTTTCAATATCATTGAGAAGCTCAAGAAGGAGCGCGACTACGACGAGGTGATCTACACGTCTCCCGACGGACAGATCCTCGACCAGGGCTGTGCCAACCACCTTAGCTGCCTGCAGAACATCATCATCCTCTGCGGTCATTACAAGGGTATAGACCAGCGCATCCGAGACCATCTCATCACCATGGAGATTTCTGCCGGGGACTATGTGCTCAGCGGCGGCGAGCTGCCGGCTGCCATCATCACCGACGCGGTGGTGCGGCTTATCCCGGGCGCTCTGGGCGACGAGACGTCGGCTCTGTCGGATTCTTTCCAGGACGAGCTGCTCTCCCCTCCCATCTATACCAGGCCTGCGGATTTCAACGGCTGGAAGGTGCCGGAGGTGCTGCTGAGCGGCAATCCGAAGCTTATCAAGGCCTGGCAGGACGAGCAGGCTCTGGAGAGGACCAGGAAACTTCGTCCCAATCTGCTGAAAAAAAGTTGAATTTGTGTTTCTAAATTTGTATTTTTGTAATAACAAATTCAACAATTAAACATTTCGGCTATGAAAAAAGTCCTTTTTGCAATATTGGTTCTTGCATGCGTAGCAGGTCTGAGCAGCTGCACCAAGAAGTGCTATTGCAAAGCTACTCTCAACGGCGAGGAGCTCGCCGGCAAGACTGTTGACAACGACAGCGGCAAAGCTTGCAGCACTTACAACTACAAAGCTACTGTTCTCGGACAGTCTGTTGAATACAAATGCAGTCCGAGTCTCTAAAGATTGTTTTCCGGGAGTTTCTCGGGTTAATCTTCATATTATCGGCGGTCGCCAAGCTGGCGGGCGCCGATAATTTTGAATTGTATGTTTTCAGCCTCGGGGCGTTCTCTCTCGGGGCATCATTCGTCATTGCCAGGCTGGTCATCGCGCTGGAGCTTTTCCTCGGCGTGTGGCTCATGCTGAACACACATCCGAAGCTTTCCATCAAGCTGGCCGCAGCTGTGCTTGCGGGCTTCTCGGCGTTCCTGGTGGTGATGATCATAAAGGGCAGCAAGGACAATTGCCACTGCTTCGGCGATCTTGTGGATTTCACGCCGGTCCAGTCGCTCATCAAGAATGCGGTGCTGCTGGGCATCGCGGTGCTGTCGCTTAAAGTGAAGCCTTTCAATATTCCTTATAAGAATTTGATTGTCAGCCTTGTGGCTGTTGCTTCTCTGGCGACGGTGTTCATCATCTCCCCTCCTGACAATTTCAGGTATTCCGAATATGCCATAGACGGTTTCAATCAGGAGGTTTTCGACAAGGCTGTGGCTGACGGCCAGATCGACGCCGCTCTTGCTGAGGGCGACGATGTCACATGTTTCTTCAGTTTCGGCTGCGAGTTCTGCCACATGACGGCCAAGAAGCTGAGTGTGATGCTCTCCCGCGGGGATTTCGAGGGTTCGGCCGTCAATGTGCTGATTGCCGGCAAGTATGACGATTTCGATGCGGAAGCTGCCGCTTTTTTCGCCGATTCGCAGCTCCCTTACAACAGCATCGACACTCTTTCCGCCGCAACCTTCCTCCGCATCACCAACGGCCACTACCCCGTCGTCATCCACACCCTCGACGGCCACTTCCTCCAGCAGTGGAGCTACCGAGATCTTCACTAGCATTGTTGAAAAATTGTGAATAATACGCTGAGTCTTGCTGTCGACGGACTGCGGGATTCGATGTACCTTTATGTGGGTTATAGCGATTATGAATAAGGAACTGCTTATCGACAATATCCGCAAGGTGCCGGACTACCCCATGAAGGGGATAATGTTTTTTGATGTCACTACTCTTTTTAAGGACCGCAGATGTCTGGAGGAAATCGTCAATGAGGTCTACGAGTTATACAAAGACAAAGGCATCACTAAAGTGGCGGGCGTAGAATCCCGCGGATTCGTGATAGGTGCGGCTGTGGCCGCGAAGCTCGGAGCCGGTTTCGTGCCGGTTCGCAAACCCGGCAAGCTGCCGGCCGAGACTGTCTGCGAGTCTTTCGCAAAAGAGTACGGCCGCGACGTCATCGAGATGCATACCGATGCCATCGAGCCCGGCGACGTAGTGCTGGTCCATGACGACATCCTGGCGACAGGCGGCACCGCTTCGGCTGCAGTCCGTCTGGTGCAGAAGTTCCAGCCCAAGACCGTATATGCCAACTTCATCATCGACATTGTCGACATACCCCGCCTCAGTCCAATCCCTGAGGATGTAGAGGTTTCCAGTCTGCTACAACTGAGTGAGAAATAATGACAAACCTAATATACTAACTATGAAAAAACTCTTCATCGCACTGACAATGATTCTGGCAGTCAGCCAGATAGCAAGTGCCCAGACAAACTTCCAGACCTTCTACGATCTCGGAAGGAAACACTTCACCACCACTCTGGAAGGCTTCCACCAGGACAACTGGGGCAACACCTTCTTCTTCATCGACTACGATTACAACAACAGGGACGGCAACACCATCATCTCTCCCAGCAACACCTACTTCGAGATCGCACGCTGCCTGAACTTCTGGTCTGAAAGCGCCCTCGCACCGCTGTCTCTCCAAGTCGAGTACAACGGCGGATTCGGCCTTGCCGCTAACGCTCCGTCATACGGCACCGGCTCCGGCTTCCCCGTAAACAGCGCCTTCCTCTTCGGCCTCGACTGGTTCCTGCACTCAGAGAACTTCAACAACACCCTCAACCTCAAAGTCCTCTACAAGCAGTTCATCAAGCTCAACTCTAAAGTTCCTCTGCAGTTCACCGCAGTATGGGGTTTCCAGGACCTCTTCGGCCTCAAGAACCTCCGCTTCTCAGGCTTCGTTGATTTCTGGTGCGAAGGCAGCAGCCTCGTAGTCCTCTCAGAGCCTCAGCTCTGGTTCCAGGTATTCGACCACTTCAACATCGGCGGCGAGGTTGAGCTCAGCTACAACTTCGCAGGCATGCAGGGCTTCAACGTTCTCCCTTGCATCGGTACCAAATGGGTATTCTGATCTAAATCATAACTGTCATGAGTTTCTTAACCAAAGCATTCGGCTTTGACGCTACAAAGCACAAAGTCCGTACAGAGATTGTGGCCGGCATCACCACCTTCCTTACGATGGCGTATATCCTGGCTGTCAATCCCAGCATCTTCAGCGCCCTTGACGGCATGCCCGGCGGAGCTGTGTTCACAGCCACCGCACTTGCAGCCATCATAGGTACCCTGGTCATGGCATTCTATGCCAAGAAACCCTTCGGACTGGCCCCCGGTATGGGCCTCAACGCCTTCTTCGTATACACAGTCTGCCTCACCATGGGCTACAGCTGGCAGTTCGCCCTGACCGCCGTGCTCATCGAAGGTATCCTGTTCATAATCCTCACCATAACAAAAGTCCGCACCTGGCTGCTTGACGCCATCCCCGGCACCCTCAAGAAAGCCATCGGCGCCGGTATCGGCCTGTTCATCGCCTTCATCGGCATGCAGAACTCCGGCATCATCGTCAATTCCGACTCAACTCTCGTAACCCTCGGTGAGATTACCAAAGGCACTGCCCTTCTGGCCATGATCGGTCTGTTCATCACTGCAGGTCTCGTCATGCTGAAAGTCCGCGGAGGTATCCTCATCGGTATCCTTGCCACGACAGTCATCGGTCTTTTCATAAAGGATCCTGCAACAGGAATGGCCATCACCCAGTTCAGCCACGGTGCATCCGGCTCAGTCCAGCTCGTGTCTCTGCCTGACAGCGTAAGCCCCATCTTCTGCAAGTTCGACTTCTCTCAGGTATTCTCATGGGATATGCTGGTAGTTGTCTTCACCTTCCTGTTCATCGATATGTTCGATACGATGGGTACCATCATCGGTGTGCACCAGGCTACCGGCACCGGCGAAAACGACAAGATCGAAGGCATGGAGAAAATGTTCATGGCCGACTCTGTCGCAACTGTCTGCGGAGCTTGCCTCGGTACTTCTACGACTACCACTTACGTTGAAAGCGCAGCTGGTGTCGGCGAAGGCGGACGCACCGGCCTCACGGCCTTCTCTACAGCAATCTGCTTCGCACTCGCCCTGCTGCTCTCTCCCCTCTTCCTTGCTATTCCGAGCGCCGCAACCGCTCCCGCGCTTATCATCGTCGGCGTCATGATGATGCCTGCCATCAAGCGCATCCACTGGGAAGACTACTGCAAGAGCATCCCCGCATTCATCACCATCATCTTCATGCCGCTCGCATACAGCATCTCAGACGGTATCCTCATCGGAGTCATCGCCTATGTAGCCACCCACGCTGTAGCCGGCCGCTTCAAAGAGATCTCGATCCCCATGTGGGTTCTCGCAGTACTCTTCGTCCTGCGCTATATCTTCATATAGACCGATAAACATCATCTACTTAAAAAGCCGACTCACGTAGCCGGCTTTTTTTATGCGACTGCCCTCCTGGCGGAGGGAAATTGCGTAGCGAATATTTTTTCTATTCGCCCAAGCAATTTGCCCGAGAGCCGTAAGGAGGGCAGTCGTTAAAAGTAGATTACTCTATTTTACAGAGAACTGATACTTGGCAAAGTGAGTATATTTCTCGCCGGGGCGAAGAACAATACTCGGGAAATTATCATGGTGCGGAGCATCAGGATAGCACTGAGTCTCGAGAGCCACCCCGCTGAACTTGTGGAAGACGCCGCCGCGCTTGCCAACCTCATAACCGTTCATATTGCCGCCAGAATAGAACTGCAGGCCAGGACGGTCAGTGTAGAGAGTGAGGCAGATGCCGGTTTCAGGCTCATAAAGAGTTGCGCAGGGCTTCGTCTTGTCACCTT
>JAFYZI010000104.1 GCA_017548725.1 Bacteroidales bacterium | reverse complement strand
GTTCTTGTCATGGGGAGTGGTAACCTGGGAACCGTCCTCCCAGAACACTTTGTATCCGTTATACTCCTTGGGATTGTGGGAAGCGGTGATCATCACGCCGGCCTTGCATCCGAGATGGCGGATAGTGAAGCTGAGCTCCGGAGTCGGACGGATGTCGTCGAACAGATATACTTTCAGGCCGTTGCTCATCAGCACGCCTGCAGTGATGTCTGCAAAATAGCGGGAGTTGTTGCGGGAGTCGTATGAGATGGCGACTGATACGCCCTCTCCGAAATTCTTAACGACATAGTTGGCAAGACCCTGGGTGGCCATGCCCACCGTATATTTATTCATGCGGTTGGTGCCTGCGCCCATGACGCCGCGAAGGCCGCCTGTTCCGAATTCGAGGTTGCGGTAAAACCTGTCCTCGAGCTCTTTTTTGTCGGTATTGAAAACCTGTTCAACTTCTTTGCGGGTAGCCTCGTCGAAAGCACCGCTCATCCATTTTCTGGCATTTACAAGATACAAAGCCTCTTCCATAACATATTATACTTGGTTATTACACAAATATAATATTTTTTTCAGAGAGAGCCTTGTAAAAATCATCTTTGACAGCATCGGAAACTGCAATCCTTTCGTCACCGAAAATAACCCTCCCCTTCTCCATCGCAGTCACCTTGTCGAGAGCCACAAGATAGGAGCGCTGCACGCGGAAAAACCTGCCTGCAGGCAATATTTCTTCCATCTTCTTCAAGCTTATCAGCGGCATCAGCACCCGGCCGTCGGTGCAATGCACCTTGACATAGTCCTTGTCGCTGACTATGTAGAGGATGTCGTCGATGTCCACCTTCACCATCTGGCCGTCGGCCTTGAGGAAGATCGAATCTTTGTCTGTCTTCCTGGCAGGGGCTTCCTGCAACGTCTCGAAATAAGTCCTCGCGCGGTTTGCGGCGTCGAGGAAGTCTTTGTAGCTGACAGGCTTCAGCAGGTAGTCCAGCGCCGAGACCTTGTATCCTTCGATAGCATACTGGGCGAATGCTGTCGTAAATATGAATTTCACCTTCGGAGACGAAGCCATCCTGGACAGTTCCATACCTGTAAGGTCGGGCATCTGGATGTCGCAGAAGACCAGGTCGGCCTTCCCTTCAGAAATGAGCTGCAGCGCCTGGACTCCGTCGAGGCAGAGACCTGAAAGTTCCAGGAACGGAGTCTTTTCTACATAAGATGCGATAAGCTTGCCTGCCAGGGGTTCGTCGTCAACCACCAGTGTCCTTATTGTCTTCATCTCTTGAGGGGTATTTCGAGTTTAGTGGTATATGCTCCATCCTCCCTGGTAACATTCATGACCGCCTCGTCTCCATAGATGAGATCCAGCCGCTTGCTCAGGTTGTCCAGGCCTATGCCGCCTTCGCGGCGGTCATTCTCGTTCTTGGGGAACAGCGAGTTGGAGATCGTCGCATAGAGTTTCTCATCGGCGATATGCATCATGATGAGGATGAACGACGGGGAGGTATTGCTGATGCCGTGCTTGAAGGCGTTCTCGATGAGAGTCATAAGCAGCATGGGAGCTATCATGTACCCTTCTGCATGCTGTGGCATCTCAACCTTGAGGCTCAGCGTTTCGCTGGAGAAACGCATCGACATCAGGTCAATGTAGTCCTGCGTGAACTTGAGCTCGTCGTCGAGCGGCACCATCTCTTCGTTTTTCTCGTTAAGTACGTAGCGCAGCAGGTTCGACAGCGCATGCGTGGCTTCCTGGGCCTTGTCCTGATCGATCGCTATCAGTGCATATACGGCATTGAGGCTGTTGAAGAGGAAATGCGGGTTGATCTGGCTCTTGAGCCCTTCGAGTTCTGCCTTTATATGTTCGTTCTCCAGTTCCTTGAGTCTGGCCTGTGACTGTGTCCAGAACCAGGACGTCTTGATGAGCGAGCTTATCAGTATGAAGAAGAGACCGGATGGCAGATATGCTGCTGCGACAATGGCCGCAAGGATCTTGATATCCAGGTCCTCTGGCAGCTGTATGAAAGGACCGAAATGGTTGTACAGGAAGATATAGCTCTCATACTGGAATGCAATGCAGAGCAGCAAGGCCAGCAGGTTTATCAGGATGAAAGCAAGGTATTTCTTCCTGGTCCAGAACTTACCGATGATAAAACCGTAGTTCAGATAGAACAACGCGCATGAGCACAACACTGCGGGAATCTCAGCATACAGCAGGATCTGGTGCTCGGAAGCCACGAGGGAGGCCATGAGCAGGTCAAAGCCGAAGATCAGCAGCCATGCTGCCACATGTATGGTCCAGCGGGGAAGTTTTCTACTACTCATACCTCAGTGCATCGATAGGGTCCAGACGGGCTGCCTTGCGGGCAGGATACCATCCGAAGAATATACCTGTAAAGGTACAAACCAGAAACGCAACTACAATGGATTTGCCGGATATGAGCATGCTCATGGTCGAACCGGTCATCGTCATTATCAGACTTATCAGGCCGTTCAATATCAGGCCGGACAGGATACCGATGATGCCGCCCGTGACGCTTATCACCACGGCCTCGATGAGGAACTGCATCATGATCTGGTTGGACTTGGCGCCGATGGACATGCGCAGGCCGATCTCGCGGGTACGCTCGGTCACCGACACATACATGATGTTCATGATGCCGACGCCGCCCACTATGAGCGAGATGAAGGCGATAGCGGCCAGGAGCAGGGTAAGGGTGTTCATCACCTGGTCGATTGTGTCGAGGATCTCATCCATCGACATTACCCTGAAGTTATTCTTGGCGTCGCCCTTGATGCCGTGCTGCTGGCGCAGGATTGCGGTAATTTCGTCGATGGCCTGACCGGAATACTCTTCGCTGAGGCCGGAAGCCACTATCGAAGGGATGTAGTCGATGGCCATCACCCTTTTCTGAACCATGGTGTAAGGAGCCACGATTATGTCGTCCTGGTCGGAGCCCATGGCACTGGAGCCCTTCGACTTGAGTACGCCGATAACCCTGAGGGGCAGATTGTTGAACCTGATTACGCTACCCAGGGCTGCATTGTCGTTGCCGTCGAAAAGTTCGTCTACGACAGTCTGGCCGAGAAGGCAGACTTTCGCGATCTCGCGGATGTTCTCTTCGGTGAACATCTCGCCGGCGAGAAGTTCGAAACCCTGGATCTCGAGATATTCTGTATTCACTCCGTAAATGGTCGTAGGAGTGTTGTTGTTGCCGTTTATGGCCTGTCCGCTGCGGGAGAATGAAGGAGATATGTAACGGAGATATCTCGCTTCGCGCCTGAGAGCTTCGTAATCGCTCATCTTAAGGGACTGCATGTCGGCCGCGCTTCTGCGCGCACCGCTCTCGTCAGCGCTTGCAGGCCATATATTGATAAGGTTGGAACCTATGGAAGAAATTTCACCCTTGATGGTAGACTTGGCACCCTGGCCGAGGGAGATCATTAGGATGACGGCCGTGATGCCTATGATGATGCCGAGCATCGTCAGCAGCGAGCGGATCTTGTTGTTGCGGATGGCCTTGATGGCTATCTTGAAAAGATTTGCATAATTCATAGCCTGTCCTCCTTAATCCTCCTCAGGCGGCATGGCTGCCAGAGCCTCTGCTGCCGACTGGATGTTGTCGTTATACTTGTCGTCGATTATGCGTCCGTCCTTGAGCACGATGTTCCGGCTGCTGAACGACGCAATCTCGGGGTTGTGGGTTACGAACACGATGGTGCGTCCTTCGGAGTGCAGTTTCTGGAACAGAGCGAGAATCTCATAAGAAGTACGCGTATCGAGGTTACCTGTGGCCTCATCTGCAAGGATGAGCACCGGGTCGTTGACCAGCGCCCTGGCGATGGCCACCCTCTGCTGCTGTCCGCCGGACATCTGGTTGGAGCGGTGATTGATACGGTCGGAAAGGCCCACTGCGTCCAGAGCCTTCAGCGCCCTCTGCTTCCTTTCGGAGGCGGATACGCCGGGATTGTAGAAGAGCGGCAGCTCGACATTCTCGAGAGCCGTTGTCTTCGGCAGCAGGTTGTAGGACTGGAATACGAAGCCGATCTTGCGGTTGCGCAGCGTGGCGCGGCGGTTGCCGTCCATCGTCCTTACTGAAATCTCGTCGAGGAAATATTCGCCCGACGTAGGCGTGTCGAGACATCCCAGCAGGTTCAGCAGGGTGGATTTGCCCGAGCCGCTGCTGCCCATGATGGTGACGAACTCCCCTTCCTTGATGGTGAAGGAAACGCCTCGCAGTGCGCGTACGGTCTCCTCACCTACTACGAAGTTGCGGTGTACGTCCTCGACTCTGATTATATTGTTGGCTCCCATAGCTCTACCTGCCGATAACTAATGAACCGTCAGTCCCTTCCCTCTTGCGGGCGATAAGGTCTTCTATCGACACGTACTCGGTGATGACAACGTCGCCGGCCTTGATGGTGTCACCCTCCACTACGCAGTTGATGCCGTCGTTGATGCCGACAGTAACTTTCACAGGAGTGGGCACGTCGTCTTTCATAAGCCACAGGGTGTTGCCGTCATTGGCATCGGGACTCTCGTTGGGAGCGAAGCGCAGGGCTTTCATTGGCACTGTGAAAACATCTCTCTGCTCTGCAGTGTAGATAGTGATGTTGGCTGTCAGGCCGGGCTTCAGCTTGAGATCCTCATTGGGAGCGTTTACGATTATCTGATATGTGGTGACGTTGGAAGTAGTCTGGGGATTCAGCCTGACCTGGGACACGCTGCCGTCGAACACGTCGTCCGGGAAAGCATCTACAGTGAATGTAACCCTCTGACCTTCAGAGACCACTCCGATGTCAGCCTCGTCGACAGAAGCAACAACCTGCATCTGGGTGAGGTCGGCTGCGAGCTTGAAGAGCGTAGGAGTGTTAAGACCTGCGGCAACCGTCTGGCCTTCGTCAACCTCGCGGCTGAGCACAACTCCGTCGATAGGAGAAGTGATGGTGGCGTATTCCAGATTGCGGCGGGCCTTGCTGATCTCGGAGCGCTGGCGCTCGAGCGAGAGCTTGGAGGTAGAATACTGATACTCGGCGCTCTCGTAGTCAGTGTCGCTGATGAGGCCTTTCTCGTGGAGACGCTTGCTGCGCTCGTAGTTCTTCAGCTGATAGTTGTACTCCACTTCGGCCTGGTTGAGCATCGCAGTGAATGAATTGAGGTCTGCGATGAGGTTGGTGCGGTCCATCTCGGCCAGAAGCTGACCTTTCTTCACTTCTGAATTGTAGTCAGCATAGAGTTTGTCGACGATTCCGGAAACCTGTGTGCCGACTTCCACCTGGTTGATAGGCTCGATGGTGCCGGTTGCAGTGACGCTGCGGGTGATGCTGCCTTTCTGGATGACGACAGTGTCGAAAGCAGCCTTCTTGGCACCGCCAAAACATGATGTAACGATTGCTACGGCTGCGCACAGTGCCATTGCGCCTGCTGCCTGTTTGAATGTCTTTTTCATATATTGATGATATTATATTTCGATAGGAATGCCTTGATAGAAATTGAGGAGCTGGCGGCAGAGGATAGCCTGATACTTGGCCTGGAGAAGCTCCTGCTGGGCTGCCAGATATGTGTTCTTTTCGGTAAGCAGCTCCACGGGATTCACCATGCCTTCGTTGTACTTCTCGCTGGCGAGGTTGTAGCTCAGCTCGGCGCTCTGGAGCTTCTTCTGGGCGGCCTGGTAACGGCTCTGTGCAGATACCACGTCCTGATAGAGCCCTTCGAGGGTAGACAGCAGGTTCTTCTGGGAGTTGGTGTAGTTCAGAGCGGCCTGCTGCGTCTGGATCTTGGCCCTGGCCTTGGAGGTCTTTACGGAACGGCCGTTGATTATAGGAATGGACAGGGTGAGGCCGACTCCGCCTCCGAAGTTGTCTGACAGCTGGTTGGCGAACGAACGGCCGGTGCCGTAGACGTTGCGGGTCGACATTGAACCCGAAGCCGAGATTGACGGGATGCCGGATGCCGAAGCAATATCTTCGTTGAGCTTGGCAGCCTCGATGCCGAGACGTCCGCTCTTCATGTCGGGGAGTATCTCCTCCGCCACGCTGTAGACCTCAGCCACTGAAGGCAGGGCGGCCACCACGTTCTCGTCGCCTATCTCAGGATAGAAGACAGCGAAGTCCTCGTTCAGCCCCAGCTCGAGCAGTTGCTTTAGGTTCAGGGTGTACTGGGCGAGAGAAGACTCGTTGACAGCCAGCTGGTAGACATCGCTGCTGTGCTGGCTCTCCATTTGGGCGTATTCGCTCAGGCTGATGGAACCTTCTTCGTACATGGCTTGAGCCCTCTCCCACTGCGCTTTCGAGGCTTCCACGTTATTCTGAGAAGTCGTCACATTCTCCTTGGCGTAGAGAATGTTCAGATAAGCCTGAGTCACGGCCACCTCTATGCTGTTGCGCGCGGCATCTATGTCATATTCGCCTGCAAGCGCGTTTATTTCGGCCTGACGTATGCTGTTGGCAATCCTGCCTCCGTTGTAGAGCGTGACGCCGCTCTGGATGGCATAATTGCCGCTGTAATACGGGTCCGTCCCGATAAGCAGCGACATATTCTGCGAAGCAGAAGCGTTAAGGGTCGGGAAGCGTGAAGCCTGGGCCTGGAGAAGCGACTCCTCGGCCGCAGCCTGGTTCAGCTGAGCATTCTGCACCTGGATGTTGTTGGTACGCGCATAATCGATGCATTCCCTCAGAGTCCACTGACGAGCTTCTGCAGGATGGCCTGCAGAGAAAAGGAAGCACAGCGCCAGAATGATAATCCGTCTCATTGCAAACTTGTGTTAATTTGTTTTGGTTGCAAAATTAACGAAGTCGCAACGTCACGAAAATAAAATAGACGAAATGGCTGTTTTTATCGACGAAATACCCTTTCTGCCACTAATCGGGAAGAAGGAGGGCAAGTATCTGGGAGAGCAGATACCAAACGAAGAAGAAAAATAACATCAGGAAGAAGGCCGCGATAAACGGAACGCCGGCGGGTTTCAGCAGGATGCAGAGGATTATTATCACTGCAGCCGAAATCAGTATCACCTTCCTTATGGCGCCGGCTTTCTTCGAATCGGCGCCGCCCTTGAGAGAGAACATGGGAATCTCGCTGATGAGCATCAGGGCCAGGAAAACGGAAGCCACGGGTATGAACCAGCTGCTGCAGAGCAGCCTCAGCAGGACGCCGTCCACCCCGTTCTGCATGCAGATATGGCCGTATGCCGTAAGCGAACCGACAATCATGGCCAGAGACGGAGTGGGCAGTCCGATGAAGCCGGTCTTCTGCCTGTCGTCGAGATTGAACTTGGCCAGACGGACGGCCGACAGCGGGGCGATTATCAAGGCTATGAAAGCCACCCATGAAGGATAGTCGGTATTTACCTTATAATACCATGAGAAGAACATCAGGGCGGGAGCCAGCCCGAAGGTGACCATGTCACTCAACGAGTCCAGCTCCTTTCCGATGTCTGAATATGCGCCCAGCAGGCGCGCAGCGGCACCGTCGCAGAAATCAAACACCGCCCCCGCCAGCATGAAACAGAAAGCCGGCCACCAGTAGCCCCACAGCGTCAGGATTACAGCCGCGGCGCCGCATACGAGATTGAGGCAGGTGATGATGTTCGGGATGTGCCTTTTCATAGTTCAGTTATTTGATGCCGAGCTTATTCTTGATAGACTTGGGAATGGCATCCTTGTGAACCAGGATGTTGAGGGTCTTGTACCTTACGAAAGAGTCTGAGCAGTACCAGATGCCGTCATACTTGCCGGTGACGCCCCATGAGTTCTTGACCATGAAGTATCTGGTGCCCCTCTGGTCGACGGCTGTACCGAAGATGTGCATTCCGTGGTCGTCGGTGGTCTCCTTGTTGTCGAAAGCTTTCTGGCGCATCTCCTGGGTGATGGTCATCTCGGGAGCGTTCTCGCGCATGGCAGCCATCTCCTTTGCCTTGTCCTCGGCAGAAACGCCTACCCAGCGGGCCTGGTCGCTGCCGGCTTCCTCTACAGCCTGGATGTCAGGCATGACGCCGATACCCTGGCGGTCGAAGCCGTTCTCGCTCACGTCAGAGCCCCAAGCTACGGTATAACCCTTGTCGATGGCGTTGTACATGACTTCCATGAGCTCGTCGATGGGAAGGTTGTAAGAAGGAGTCCAGCGCCAGTTGTCGGGAACTTCGACTGCGAACTGAGAGTAGAAAGGATGATGGGTGAAAGATGTCAGAGAGATATATTCGTCGAGGTTTGCCGGGCTGAGGCCGATCTCATCCCTGTACTGCTGGGGAGTGTAGGTCTTGCCGTTGTATACGAAAGTCTCGGGGCATGCGCCGAGGTATGCGTCCACGATACCGCGGAAACCGTCTTTCCAAGCGGTAGAGAGGCGGCGGTTGGGAACCTTGACGATAGCCTGGAGATAGCCCAGCAGAGCGCTGGCCAGCTCGCTGTGCATGTGGCGGGTCTCGCCGTAGTTAAGGCCGTCCATCACAGAGTTGGGCACGATGCCGTAGGTCCTGATGGTTTCGATAACATCGCCGAAGTCGCTGCCCTGGCCGAAATTGAGAGAGCCGTCGAGGCGGATGTATTTCTCAGCCTTGTCCTGATATGCCTTGCTGACCACGAACATCTCGCTCAGGTCGAGGTCGTCGCCTTTATAACCTTTGCGGATCAGCTCGCTCTCGAGGAAAGAGATGGTTGAGAAGCACCAGCAGGTACCTGAACTGGCCTGGTTCTTTACAGATGTGATGGGCAGCTGTTTAACTACCGTGAATTCATAGGTCTTGGGAGCTGCAGGAACGGGGGCCACCTGGGCGAAAGCTCCGAGGGATATTGCGGCAAGCGCAATGATTGACAATAACTTTTTCATATCTATTCAATAAAATAATAATATTTCAGCCAATATTCGAAGAGCGGGTCGATAAGCGACACGTTACCGTCGTCGTCCATCGTGATGATCTCTTTTTTCAGCAGGGAATCACGCACACGGGCCACGTGGGCGGAGCTGATGAGGTTGTACTGCTCGAGGATGTCCGCCGAGCAGAAGCGGGTCACTTTCTCGTTGACGGCCATCAGGAAGTTCACCTGGTTGTTGGTCAGATCGCGCATGATCTCCCTGAAGGTGGAGTCATGCACATATATCAGGGACTCCCTGGCATGGGTTATGACGTTCTGGTTAATGTAGCCTATAGTGCTGTCGTAGCAGATTGAAGCGAAGTGCTGGGTGTACCAGGGATGGCCCTTGCAGAAATCGTAGATTTCCTCGGCCATTTCCTGCTCGATAACCCTGCCTGTACGCTGGAATGTCGATATTATATAATTGGTGAACGGACGGCGGTCGATGGCGCCCAGATAAATCTTCTCTATGTCGCTGCCGAAATTGCATGCTTCGTTGAAGATGTACTTCATGCGGTTGATGCATGAGCCGCAGAAGATGTACGACACTGCGCTGTGCTTGCGAAGCACGGCGGCATAGTCTTCCATGAACTTGTCGCCCTGCTCGAAACTCAGGATATTCTGGAACTCCTTGAAATAGATGACTATGTTGAGACCGAAATGCTGGGCCATCATGTCGGGGAGGTCCATCAGCATGTTGTCGGAGATGTGCTCGGTGTCGATGTCCAGCGGCAGCGGAGAAAGGATGTTGTAGCGGTCGAACACAGGCAGCAGCTCGCGGGAGAGAATCTCGAGGAACTGGGTTTTTGAACGGATGTTGAAAAGGTCCAGGGTTATGACCAGGTCGCGGTAGCCGCTCTTCTTGAGAGTCTGTAGGGCGTTGCGAACGAGCGAGGTCTTCCCCGTCCTGGGAGAGCCGTATATGACTGCCTTCTTTTTATTTTTAACGCATTTGACCAACCTGGCTGACTCATCTGTACGGGCTATGAACTGCGCACCTTCCGCCGGTTTTTCATACGCGAATAGTATTTCCATTTAGGTTCAGGTTTTCGTCGGTTTCAGTAGGGAACGAAAAAATAACACTTGCGTTACAAAAGTAGCAAAAAAATTTGCTGGTACAAATAAAAACAGTATATTTGCACTCCCAAAGAAGGACGACAGCTGTTAAGCTTTTGAAAAAGAGATATTTAGTAATTTGACAATATCCGCTTGCAGCTATAAATTTTTAAAAATTTATTTTTATGTACGCAATCGTAGACATTGCTGGACAACAGTTCAAGGTTGAGAAAGGTGCTCAGATTTTCGTAAACCGTCTGGCAGCTGAGGAAGGTTCCTCAATCGACTTTGACAAGGTTCTCCTTACCGACAACGACGGCAGCGTCAAGGTCGGAGCTCCCTATGTAGAGGGTGCAAGTGTGAAGGCTACCGTTATGGAGCACTGCAAGGCTGACAAGGTTATCGTTTTCCACAAGATCCGCCGCAAAGGTATGACCAAGAAAAACGGACATCGCCAGTACCTTACCAAAATTCAAATTGAAGAAATCGCATAATTAAAACGTTTAGATTATGGCTCACAAAAAAGGTGTCGGTAGTTCAAAGAACGGCCGCGAATCGGAAAGCAAACGCTTAGGCGTTAAATTGTTCGGCGGACAGGTTGCCAAAGCTGGCAATATCCTCGTGCGTCAGAGAGGTACGGTCCACAATCCTGGCCAGAACGTCGGAATGGGCAAAGATCATACTCTTTACGCTTTAACTGACGGTGTGGTTACTTTCAGGAAGACCAGGGAAAACAAATCATTCGTTTCTGTCCTTCCCGTTCAGGAAGCCTGACAGTACTGAAGACTTAAAGAAGAGCGCTTGATTCAAGTGCTCTTTTTTTTTATATTTGTGTATTATGATCTGGATAATATTCATCGTTTTGACTCTGGCAAGCCTGCTCGTGCAGACTACACTGCGCAACAGATTTGCCAGGTATTCCCAGGAGCCTCTGGGCTCCGGGATGACAGGCGCGCAGGTCGCCCAGAAAATGCTTTATGACAACGGCATCCACGATGTCAGCATAATCCCCACCAACGGCAGCCTCACCGACCACTACGACCCCACCAAGAAGACCAGTGCCCTCAGCGAGGACGTCTACAACAGCTGCAGCATAGCTGCCGCCGCCGTAGCCGCTCATGAGACCGGCCATGCATTGCAGGATGCTACTTCCTACGCTCCGCTGCGCATGCGCTCCGCCCTCGTTCCCGTGGTGAAGTTCGCTTCCATGACCGTGCAGTGGGTGATCCTCGCCGGCATGCTGCTCATCAACATTTTCCCCAACCTGCTGTGGATCGGTATCGCCCTGTTCGCCATGACGACTCTGTTCAGCCTCATCACCCTCCCGGTGGAGGTCAATGCCAGCAGGCGCGCCATAGCCTGGCTCACCGACTCCGGAGTCGTCGACTATGACAACAGGCCGATGGCAATAGACGCCCTGAAGTGGGCCGCCTATACCTATTTCATCGCCGCCATCAGCTCGCTGGCCACCCTCCTCTATTACATTGGAATCGCAAGGAGATAATATGATGAAACGTATCCTGACGATCATCGTCACAGCTGCTGCGATACTGACATTCACTTCATGCACCAAGACTGCCCTGTTCAACGGGCGCAACCTCAAAGGCTGGGAGTTCTTCCTAGAGCCCGACGAATTCGGCGACCAGGTGCCTTTCGAAAATGTCTTCCGCACTACCAAGGACAAGGAAGTAGTCGTCATGGGCAAGCCCTTCGGCTACATGAGGACAGACAAGCCATATTCCAACTACCATCTCCATGTAGAGTACCTCTACCCTGACGAGCCTGGCAACAGCGGGCTGTTCGTCCACGCGCAGGTCCCGCCCGACAAGAAATGGCCGCCCTGCCTCGAGAACCAGCTCTCTGCCAACAACGTCGGAGACATGCTGATGATCGGCGGCACCGACTGCGACCAGATCACTGACGAGATCCGCGCCCAGGCCAAAGAGCGCGGCCGCAGCCCCTTTCTCAAGAAGAAAGAAGCTCCTTC
>JAFYZI010000103.1 GCA_017548725.1 Bacteroidales bacterium | reverse complement strand
TTGCACGAAGAGTGCGGCGTGTTCGGAATCTATGGATCGCCACATGCCGCCGAGATGACCTACTACGGCCTGCATTCTATGCAACACCGCGGTCAGGAAGGGTGCGGAATCGTCACTGCCGACGAAGAAGCAGGGCTCTGCTGCCTCAAGGGTGAAGGACTGGTGCATGAGGTCTTCGACGAGTCGAAGATCGCCCGTTTGAAAGGCAGCATGGCGATAGGCCATGTGAGGTACTCCACCACGGGAGCCGACGTGCTGGCGAACGTCCAGCCCTTCCTCTTCCGGCACGGCACAGGAGACTTCGCGCTGGCCCACAACGGCAACCTGGTGAACTACATCGAGCTGCGCACCATGCTGGAAAACAACGGCAGCCTGTTCCAGACCTCTTCTGACAGCGAAGTGCTGGCGCATCTCATCAAGAAGATGCCGGCAGGAAAAAGCCGCCCCAGGATATTTAATCTGATAGACGCTCTCAAGCAGATTGAGGGCGCCTTCGCATTTCTGGTGATGACTGCCAACAGGATCTATGCCTGCCGCGACAGCAACGGCCTGCGCCCGCTTTCTATAGGCCGGCTGGAGAATGGAGGCTGGGTGGTGGCCAGCGAGACCTGTGCCTTCGACGTTATCGGCGCGACCTTCGTGCGCGACGTGGAGCCGGGAGAGATAGTGACCATCGACCGCCACGGGCTGCGCAACAGTTTCTTCGCCACAAATATCCGCCACGCCATGTGCGCCATGGAATATGTCTACTTCTCGAGGCCCGACAGCGACCTTGAGGGCAGCAACGTCCATTCATACCGCAAGGAGTCAGGCAGGATACTCTACAAGGAGGCTCCTGCAGATGCAGACATAGTGGTAGGAGTGCCGGACAGCAGTCTAAGTGCGGCCATGGGTTATGCCGAGGCCGGAGGACTGCCCTATGAGATGGGACTCATCAAGAGCAAATACGTGGGCCGCACCTTCATCGCGCCTTCCCAGGCTCTGCGTGACAAGGGCGTCCGAATGAAACTTTCCGCCGTGAAGAGCGTCGTGAAAGGCAAGCGCGTGGTGCTGATAGACGATTCGATAGTTCGCGGAACCACTTCGATGCGCATAGTGAGGATGCTGCGCGAAGCCGGGGCTGCTGAGGTCCATGTGCGAATCGCCAGCGCCCCTCTGCGCAATCCCTGCTTCTACGGCGTAGACATCAAGAGCAAGGACGAGCTGATAAGCGCGCGCAAGTCGGTGGAAGAAGTGTGCAAGGCTATCGAGGCTGACTCACTGGCCTTCCTTTCTGAAGAAGGGATGATGGCAGCGGGCCGCCGCAGCGACCTCTGCCTGGCCTGCTTCAACGGGAGATACCCCACGGCCCTCTACGGGAACGGGACAAATAAGAAAAACAGTAAAAAAGAATAATATTTATGTGTGGAATTGTAGGATATGTTGGATACAGGCAGGCCTTCCCGATTTTGATAGAAGGATTGCAGAAACTGGAATACAGGGGATATGACAGCGCCGGAGTGTGCATCAACCGTCAGGGCGCGTCAAGCGGCCATCCAGGTACATTTGAAGTAATAAAAGCCGAAGGCAGGGTCAGCCATCTGAAGACCCTCTCCGAAGGTAAGGATACTGCCGGCACTTGCGGCATCGCCCACACCCGCTGGGCCACCCACGGGGACCCCTGCACTGCCAACGCCCATCCCCACGTATCGATGAGCGGCGAACTGGCAATCGTCCACAACGGCATCATAGAGAACTACCAGATCATCAAGGAGCAGCTCCAGGAGCGCGGCTACGTGTTCAAGAGTGAGACCGACACCGAAGTTCTCGTCCAGCTCATCGACTATTACTACAAGTCTAACGGCCACGAACTGGTGGATGCAGTCCGCCGCGCCCTCGGCCGCTGCTTCGGCGCATACGCCATTGCTATAACGGAACGCGAGGATCCCGAACATATAGTTGTGGCCCGCAAAGCCAGTCCGCTGGTGGTCGGCATCGGTGCTGAGGACAACGAGTATTTCATTGCCAGCGACGCTACTCCGATGATAGAATACACCCACAAGGTGGTCTATCTGGACGACGAGCAGATAGCCGACGTCCGCCCGGGCAAAGAGATTTCCCTTACCAATCTGGGAGGCGACAAGGCGACGGTCACCGTCCATGAAGTTGACGTGGACATCTCCATGCTCAGCAAGGGCGGATATCCCCACTTCATGCTGAAGGAGATCTTCGAGCAGCCCGACTGTCTGCGCGACTGCATGAGGGGCCGCGTTATCCTGGGCGACAAGGAGGAGGACAACCGCATCGTACTGTCCGCACTCACCCAGAGCCACGACCGTCTGGTCAACGCAAAGAACATCATAATTGTGGCCTGCGGCACCAGCTGGCATGCAGGCCTTATAGGAAAGCAGCTCATCGAGCAGCTCTGCCGCCGCCGCGTCGAGGTGGAATATGCCTCAGAGTTCCGCTACCGCAATCCTGTCATCGACGCGGATGACGTAGTGATAGCCATCAGCCAGAGCGGCGAGACGGCCGACACCCTGGCCGCCATCGAGCTGGCCAAGCAGGCCGGCGCCCTCGTCTTCGGCATCGTGAACGTAGTGGGCAGCAGCATAGCGCGTGCATCCGACACCGGCATCTACATCCATGTCGGTCCCGAGCTGGGTGTGGCTTCGACCAAAGCCTTTACCGGTCAGGTGGCAGTGCTTGTGATGCTGGCCCTGGCGCTTGGCCTGGAGCTCGGCACCCTCGACAAGAAAGAATACTGCAGGACTATAACCGAGCTCGCCGCCATTCCCGACAAGATGAAGAAGACCCTGCAGACCAACGACTATATCAAGGACCTTGCGAAGATATATACCTACGCCAGCAACTTCCTATATCTGGGCCGCGGCTACAACTACCCCGTGGCGCTGGAGGGTGCGCTGAAATTGAAGGAGATCAGCTACATCCACGCCGAGGGCTATCCCGCTGCCGAGATGAAGCACGGCCCCATCGCCCTGGTGGACGCCAACATGCCGATCGTCTTCCTGGCGACTCACCATCAGCTCTACCAGAAGATAATAAGCAACATGCGCGAGGTGCTGGCCCGCAACGGACGCATCCTGGCAATTGTGACGGAAGGCGACGAAGATGTCAGGAACATCGCCCGCGACACCATCGAAGTGCCGCCCACCCTGGCTCTGCTGGCCCCTCTGCTCAGCGTGCTGCCGCTGCAGATGCTGGCCTACCACATCGCTGTGCTGAAAGGCCTCGACGTCGACATGCCCCGCAACCTTGCAAAAAGTGTAACAGTAGAATAGATGAACTACTCGGATTTCAAGACATGCAGCTTGCAGCTGGCCGGAGGGATGACCTTCAGCGGCTATGCTTTCGGCGCCCCCGTGCCAGCCTTCGGAGAGACAGTCTTTTCCACGGCGATGGTGGGCTATCCCGAGACGCTTACCGACCCTTCTTTCGAAGGACAGCTGCTGTGCGTGACATATCCGCTTATAGGCAATTACGGAGTGCCGGCCGGCCGTACAGACGCTGACGGACTCCAGGCCACTTTTGAATCAGAGAAGATACACGTCCGTGCTCTTATAATTTCCGACCTGTCGTTCGACTACAGCCACTGGAGCGCAGCGAAAAGCCTTGACGGCTGGCTCAAGGAGCAAGGTATCCCGGGCATCTGGGGCGTGGACACCCGCCGTCTGACGCAGATCCTTCGCGAAGAGGGCTCGATGCTCGGACAGCTGGTGCAGGAGGGTGGAAGCCCACTGACGGAGTTCGAAGATCCGAATGCCTCAAACCTTGTGGCGGTGGCTTCCTGCAAGGAGGTTATCCGATATCACGAGGGCGCCGGCAAGAAGGTGGTGCTGGTGGACTGCGGAGTGAAGCACAACATCATCCGCTGCCTGCTGGCCACCGGTGTCGAGGTGGTGAGGGTGCCCTGGGACTACGATTTCAACTCTGACCCTGCCATAAATGATTATGACGGCCTGTTCATCTCCAACGGCCCCGGCAACCCGGATTACTGCGGAGCTGCCGTGGAGCACATCAGGCAAACCATGGCCATCGGCAAGCCGGTGTTCGGCATCTGCATGGGCAACCAGCTGCTCGCCAAGGCCGCCGGCGGAAAGACATACAAGCTCAGATATGGCCACCGCGGCCACAACCAGCCGGTTAGGATGGTGGGCAGCGACCATTGCTTCATAACCTCCCAGAACCACGGCTATGCAGTCGACGAGAAAACTCTGCCGGCCGACTGGGAGCCGCTTTTCATAAACTTGAATGACGGCACTAACGAGGGCATCCGCCACCGCAGCAAGCCCTTCTTCTCAGTGCAGTTCCACCCGGAGGCCTCCAGCGGCCCTCTGGACACTATGTATCTGTTCAACCGCTTCGTATCTATGCTATGAAAAAGTTCAACAAAGTGCTTTTGCTAGGATCCGGAGCCCTCAAGATAGGGCAGGCGGGAGAATTTGACTACAGCGGCAGCCAGGCCTTGAAGGCCCTGTCGGAAGAAGGCATATCGACAGTGCTCATCAACCCCAACATTGCCACCGTACAGACCTCAGAGGGTGTGGCGGACAGCGTCTATCTGCTGCCTGTGACTCCTTATTTCGTGGAGAAGGTCATCGAGAAAGAGCGCCCCGACGGCATCATGCTGACCTTCGGAGG
>JAFYZI010000102.1 GCA_017548725.1 Bacteroidales bacterium | reverse complement strand
GCCCTCTGCTCCACTCCGAAACGGTGCTGCTCGTCTATCACGGCAAGGCCGAGTGCAGCAAACTTTACTTTGTCCTCTATGAGGGCGTGCGTCCCGAAGACCAGCTTGATGCTGCCGTCCTCCAGCCCGGCATATATCTCCCGGCGTTCTTTAGCCTTCGTGCTGCCTGTAAGCAGGGCGCAGCGCACCTTGTCGGTATTGACAAATTTGGCAACGCTGCGGTAATGCTGCCCGGCAAGCACTTCTGTCGGAGCCATGATGCAAGCCTGGTAGCCGTTGTCGATGGCCTGCAGCGCGGAGAGGATGGCCACCAGCGTCTTGCCGCTGCCCACGTCGCCCTCGAGCAGACGGTTCATCTGCCGACCACTCGTGACGTCGGCCCTGATCTCTTTCAGCACTCGCTTCTGGGCGCCGGTGAGGGGGAATTGCAGATTGTTGTAAGTATCGTTGAACGCTTCGCCAAGCCTCTTGAACATAAGGCCGTTGGAAGCGCGCATGCGGACGTTTTTCTGCTTCAGCAGCGACAGCTGCAGGTAGAACAGTTCCTCGAACTTCAGCCTCTGCTGGGCTCTGGCCAGCGACTGGACGTCCTTGGGAAAATGGATGTTGTGCAGAGCCTCCTTCAGAGGGCAGAGTCCCTTGTCGGCAATCAGCCAGGCCGGCAGTGTCTCCTGTATGCTGTCGGCACACTTCTCCCACGCCAGAGCCTGCAGCTTGCTTATCACCTTGTTGGTGACCAGGCTGTTCTTCAGATGCTCCGTGCTGGGATATACTCCGGTCATGGCTCCGGTGCCCGGCCTGACAGACGAAGCGTCGTCTATCTCTGGGTGGACCATGTTGATCTCGCCGTTGAAGACCGAAGGCTTGCCGAAGACTACGTATTCCTTGCCAACCTTGAGCTTGTCGGACATCCATTTCACGCCCTGGAAAAAGACCAGGTCGATGGAGCCGGTATCGTCGCTCAGGGTGGCCACCAGCCTCTTGCCCTTGTTAGCCCCCACGATGCGGATGTCGCGGACAACTCCCCTCAGCTGGATATATGCGCTGGCGGAGTCGATCTCGCTGATGGCATAGAAACGGGAACGGTCGACGTAGCGGAACGGGAAAAAGTAGATGAGATCCCGGAAAGTGAAGATGCCGAGCTCTTTGCCGAACAACTCCGCACGTCTCGGACCGACTGAAGGTAAGTATTTTATATCACTGTCGAGGACACCCATCATTTTGCAAATTTACGCTATTATCATTAATTTTGCGACTCAAATAACGTAAGATATATGGCACATAGAATAGTTGTCGGCATCACACAGGGAGATTCCAACGGAGTAGGATACGAAGTCATCATCAAAGCCCTGTCAGACTCAAGGATGCTGGACATGTGCGTTCCAATCCTTTATGGCAATTCCCGCACTCTCGGCATGTATCGCAAGATGATCCCCGAGACCGAACAGATAAGCACCAATGTCATCAACAGCGCGGCAGATGCGCGAGGCAAACGCCTGAACATCATCAACTGCGTATCCGACCAGCTCCCCGTGGAGCCGGGACAGCCCACAGAAGCAGGAGCGAAAGCCGCAGTGCAGGCGCTGGAAGCCGCTGTCAAGGACATGAAGGAAGGCCTGATTGACGCCCTCGTGACAGCTCCTATCAACAAACATACTGTAGCCGCTCTCGGTTTCGGTTTTCCGGGGCACACAGAATTCCTCGTCAACCAGTTCGGAGCGAGCGAAGGCATGATGTTCCTCTGCACGGAAGGTCTTAAAGTCGGTCTGGCCACCAACCACGAGCCTCTGTCGAAGGTTGCAAACCTCATCGACAAGGACCTGCTGGTGCGCAAGCTCAGGCTGATGAACGATTCCCTCAAAAGAGATTTCGCAAAGGACCGTCCCAAGATTGCAGTCCTCGGCCTCAACCCCCACTCAGGAGACGGCGGCAGCCTCGGCAGCGACGAGATAGAGAAGATCATACCCGCCATCGAGCAGGTCAACAGCGAGAACATCCTGGCTTTCGGCCCCTACTCTCCCGACGGATTCTTCGCGAGCAACATGCAGTACAATTTTGACGGAATACTGGCCATGTATCACGATCAGGGCCTCATCCCGTTCAAGGTGCTGGCGTTCGACAAAGGAGTCAACTTCACGGCAGGCCTGCCCATCGTCCGCACTTCTCCCGACCACGGCACAGGCTACGACATCGCCGGCAAGAACATGGCCAATCCCGGTTCCATGATCTCCGCCATCTACATGGCCATCGACATCTGCCGCAATCGCATGGAGTTTGACGAGCTCAGCGCCAATCCTCTCGAGATCAAGCATTTCGAAAGCCCGAAGAAAGAGCGCACCATCCTTCCGGAATAATCATCCTGACGGAAAATGACCCGCGGAACTATCCAGATGTTCACTGACGGAGCCTGCAGCGGCAATCCAGGCCCCGGCGGCTATGGCGTGATCCTGCGCTACGGAGACTCCGAGAAGACCATCTCGCAGGGTTTCAAGTCGACGACCAACAACCGCATGGAACTGCTGGCTGTCATAGTGGGTCTGGAAGCCATCAAGTGGAAAAACGCCGACATCGAGATTTACAGCGACTCGACATACGTGGTGAACGCCGTTACCAAGGGCTGGCTCGAAAGATGGGTCCTGACTGGGTTCAAGGGCAAAGCCAATGTGGATCTGTGGGAAAGATATCTTCAATGCGCACAGGGCCACAACCTGCGCTACATCTGGGTGAAAGGCCATGCAGGCCACCCCGAAAACGAACGCTGCGACCGCATGGCAGTCGCAGCATACAAGTCAGACAACCTTCTGGAGGACGCCTGACAACTGATTATTCAGCTTTGTATCTTTCGTATAATTTGCTGATGCCGGCCTCGTCGACACTGCCGCCGTGCACGATCACACGGTAACGCAGCTTCACCTTCTCGCCTTTCTTGAGGTTGGTAGACTCGCCGTCCTCAGGCCAGTACATCGGGGTCGGAGACATGAATCCGTAGTCGCGGGTGAACCATGGAGACGGGAACCACTTGTTTGAAGGATGCTGCATGATGGCTATGCCTTCAAATCCGGTAGCTTTCCTCTCGCCGTAGAAATCCATCCATGCGGCTCTCTGGCCGAAGGTGGCTTTCTCACCGCTCTGGCCTTCGCTGTTGACCATCACTCCGCCCTGCTTTACAGAGAGGTCCTCTGCCATACGCACGCTGAACAAAGAGTGGTTGGTGACAGGAATATTCACATCCATGAGCATCTCCATCTCGATGTCGAAATCCAGCTGGAAGATATTTTCAGCAGGAGATGTGATGGTGATTAGCCTCTTGTCCTTGACCGGAGCGTCGGCGTCCGGACGTTTCCAGATGCACTCATCCTCGATTACGACCTTGTCGCCGCCGGTCTCGAGTATCCTGGCCCCTATAGAGACTATGCGTCCCCTCTCAAGACCTTCCTGCCAGTAGTTGCCGCCGTTGACACGGTCGCAGCCGAAAAACAGGGATGAATGGTGGGGATAGATGCCGTTGCGCATCGAAGTGACGCTCGCGCCGGAAACGGGGCTGTTGACGGGAAAGAAGAAAGGATATTTCTCGTCGTCCTCGAAGCGGTAGCTGGTGAAGAACAGGTTGCCGACGGTAACGTCGATCCTGTTGCCTATCTGTACGGCATTGACGGTCCTGCGCTGGGCAGGCCTGCCGCTCATGAAGGGATTCTGCGCTGCAGCGCTGAAGGCAGTCATCATCGCAAGAGCGACGGCAAGAGCTTTTATAGTCATTTTCATAGCTATAGAATGTTCATTGATTGTTCCTTGATCTTCTCGAGCTCGTCTTTCATGCGGACCACGCATTTCTGGATGCCGGCATGGTTGGCCTTACTGCCGAGGGTGTTGATCTCGCGCCCCATCTCCTGGGCGATGAATCCCAGCTTCTTGCCGGGGAACTCCTCGCTGTCGATAGTCTCGCGGAAATAGCGGCAGTGCTGGGCCAGACGCACCTTCTCTTCGTTAATGTCCAGCTTCTCGATGTAGAAAATGATCTCCTGTTCCAGACGGTTCAGGTCGGCGTTGACGGCCAGCTCCTTGAGCCTGCTCTCGAGACGGGCCCTGACTGCAGCAGTACGCTCTGGCTCGAACTCGGCGATCTGGGGGATGTAAGACTCTATGGAAGCCACCTTGGCCAGGACATCGGCCTGCAGCGAACGGCCTTCCTTCTCCCTGAACTCCTTGAGTGAGGCCACTGCGCTCTTTATCGCGGCGAACAGCGTCTCCCACTGGTCCTCGTCAATCTCGGGCTTGCCGCTGCCGATGACATCGGGCAGATGAAGCAGGGAAACGAACAGCTGCGAGTCCGGAGCATACTGCGGGTCTGCCTGTGTGACGGCATCCTTGACCTGGGCATAATACTCAGCCAGCACGTCGCGGTTGACCTTGTGGGCCAGAGCGGACTGGTCCTTGTTGTCAAGGCTTACGAACAGGTCTATGCTGCCCCTGCCCAGCTCGGCGGCCAGATACTGACGGAGCATTATTTCCTTGTCGCGGGGGATAAGGGAAGTCTTGAGGTTTATATCTGCATTCTTTCCGTTGAGAGAACGGATCTCGACTATATATTTCGAACCGGAGATAACGCATTCCGCCTTACCGTAGCCGGTCATTGATTTTACCATCGTATATGAATTAGCGTTGCCAAGGATAAAAGTAGCGCATTTTTACTATTTTTGCAAAATACTAACTCATTCGACATGGCTACTACTGAAATGGAAAACGGTGCAGATGCCGGTAAAAATCTGAACTTTCTGGAAGAAATCATAGAGAAGGACCTTGCTGAAGGCAAATACAAAGCGATCAAGACAAGATTCCCTCCGGAGCCCAACGGTTACCTGCACATCGGCCATGCAAAGAGCATCTGCCTCAATTTCGGTCTGGCAAAGAAATACGGCGGCACTACCAACCTCCGTTTCGACGATACCAATCCCGTCAAGGAAGACACCGAATACGTGGAGTCCATCAAGGAAGACATCCACTGGCTGGGCTTCGACTGGGCCAATGAATTCTATGCATCTGACTACTTCGACCAGCTTTATGAATGGGCCGAGGAGCTCATCAAGAAAGGCCTCGCCTATGTAGACGACCAGAGTCAGGAAGAGATCCGTCTCGGCCGCGGCACCGTAAGCCAGCCGGGCACCGAGAGCCCCTACCGCAACCGCAGCGTCGAGGAGAACCTGAAACTCTTCCGCGAGATGAAGGCCGGCATCTATCCTGACGGCAGCAAGGTGCTCCGCGCCAAGATAGACATGGCCCACCCGAACATGATGTTCAGGGATCCCATCATGTACCGTATCATCCATGCCGACCATCACCGCACAGGCAGCAAGTGGTGCATCTACCCCATGTACGACTACACACACGGCCAGTGCGACTCAATAGAGCACATCACCCACTCAATCTGTACTCTCGAATTCGACGTGCACAGGCCGCTCTACGACTGGTTCATCGAGAAGCTCGGCATATTCCCCTCACATCAGTATGAGTTCGCCCGCCTCAACCTGACCTACACAGTCATGAGCAAGCGCAAGCTGCTCGAGCTCGTGCGCAACAACTATGTCGACGGATGGGATGACCCCCGCATGCCTACGATCTGCGGTATCCGCCGCCGCGGCTACACTCCGGAGTCCATCCGCATGTTCGCCGAGAAGGTCGGAGTCGCCAAGAGGGACAATATCATCGACCTGTCGCTGCTCGAGTGGTGCCTCCGTCAGGACCTCAACGCCCGCTCAAACCGCTACATGGCCGTCCTGAATCCGGTGAAGCTCATCATCGACAACTACCCCGCCGGCACAGTCGAGTATTTCGACGCTCCTCTGAACCCCGCCGACCCTGAAGGTCCGAAGCGCAGGGTTCCTTTCGGCCGCGAAGTATATATCGAGCGCGAGGACTTCATGGAAGACGCTCCCAAGAAGTATTTCCGCCTGAAACCGGACGGAGAAGTGCGTCTGAAATATGCCTATATCGTGAAATTCGCATCACTGGTAAAAGATGCCGACGGCAACATCACCGAAATCCACTGCACATACGACCCGACCTCTAAGCCGGGTGCCGGCGAGTGGCGCTCTGTCAAGGGCACCATCCACTGGGCCAACTGCAATGTATGCGAGAAGATCGAGTGCCACATCCTCGACCGCCTCTTCACCGAAGAGCAGATGGGCGCAATCCCCGAGGGCGTAGATTACAAGACCTACCTCAACCCGGAATCCCTGGTAGTCAAGACTGCATACGCCGAGCCCGACCTGCTGAAGGACGGCAGCGGCATCGCAGTACAGTTCGAAAGGACCGGATATTTCTACAAAGACCCCAAGAACGGGGCTTACAACAAAGCCACGGGCCTCAAGGACTCGTTCAAGATCAACTAGTAATATTTGACTTCGCTGCCTTCGAGGGCGCTGAGCAGGTTGTTAGCCATGCGGCTCGCCCCGAAGCGGAAGAATTCCTTGTTCAGCCATCCTTCTCCGAGGACGGTATCCACTATGCCGTAATACAGCGCGGCATCCTCCGGAGTCGCAATACCTCCGGCAGGCTTGAAGCCAACTTTGCGGGCTGTAGCCGACACGTATTTGGCGATACACTCGCACATGATGTACGCAGCCTCGGGAGTAGCTGATATCGTGGTCTTGCCGGTAGACGTCTTGATGAAGTCGGCGCCCGCCTCCATGGCGAGGAAAGAAGCCTGGGCTATGTTCTCATAGCTGCCGAGCGAGCCGGTCTCGAGGATGACTTTCAGATGGACATCCCTTTTCCCTGCTGACGTTATGGCTTTCTTTATCTCGGAGATCTCCTTAGCAGCATCGTCGTAACGGCCGTCCAGGAAAGAGTTGAGAGCAAGCACTATGTCCACCTCGTCAGCGCCGTCACCCACGGCCTTCACACATTCGAACACCTTGACGTCAAGGAAGCTCTGTGAGGCTGGGAAGCACCCTCCCACCACAGTCACATGAACATCGGGATTATCTCTGGTTATGGCCACAGTCTTGGCAAAATTCGGATATACGCAGATCGATGCAGGCAGCGGATAATCCGGATACAGCGCGTTGAATCCGTTGACTTTCTTGGTCATCGCCGCAATCCTGGTCGGAGTGTCGGTAACTGTAAGGGATGTCAGGTCTATCATGCCCAGAGCACGGGCATAGACTTCTTTATTCTGCCACTTTGCGAGGTTATCCTTGACGGCGGCCACTTTCTCGTCGATATTGGCCGGCACGTATCCGTATTTCTCAAGATAGTTCATGGTTTAGGTTCAGGTTTATCTGTTTTATTCTAATTCTATCTCATCGGGAGAGGCTTGTAACTGCCGGTTCCTCCTTCCTCTCGGGACCTTGCCGGCATGCTCGTCAGGATCGTCAGGCGTGGGGACCACTTGGGTATCGGCAAATTCTGCGTCCATGGCTGCCGCTTCTTTCTCATAACGGTCATGCGCCATCTTGAAGATTTCCTTGAACTTGACGGGGTTGTGGAGATAGTAATCCAGCGACTTGTTGAAATCATCCACGGTATATCCATACTCGTCGAACAGGGCGCCATAGACTGACGAAGTGTCGGCCATGGCAATGAATTCATACCGATTCTCGATCTGCGCGTCGAGGATATACATATCATGGAGTATGGATGCCATCTTCCTGGGAGGGATGACACCTTTTGAGGCACAACCAGACAGCAGCAGCGCAAGCGCCAGCAATATGACCGGACATCTTTTTATCATATTACAAATGTAATAAAAATAAGAGTGTTATTTGTATCTTTGCTCTGTCAAGCAAACCCATTTTGATATATGAACGTACTGGTTATCGGAGGCGGCGGACGCGAGCATGCTATTGCATGGAAAATCAATCAGAGCCGCATTGATCATGATATTTTCTGTCTTCCCGGCAATCCCGGCACTGCCGCTTTTGCCACAAACATCCCGGGGAAGGTCACTGACTTCGCACTTGTAAAAGAGACTGTAGCCGAAAAGAGCATCGACCTTGTAGTCGTCGGCCCCGAAGTGCCGCTGGTCGAAGGCATCACCGACTTCCTCGCAGCAGAAGTTCCGTCCGTGAAAGTCATCGGCCCTTCAAAGCAGGGCGCCATGCTCGAAGGCAGCAAGGACTTCGCCAAGGATTTCATGACCAGACACGGCATTCCCACTGCGAAGTACGCTACCTTCACCGGAGCCAGTTATGACAAAGCCTGCGCTTTCCTCGACGGGATGCAGCCGCCCTATGTTCTCAAGGCCGACGGCCTGGCAGCCGGCAAGGGCGTGCTGATCGTAGAAGACCTCCAGGAAGCCAAGTCCCTGCTTAAAGACGTCTTCGACGGTAAATTCGGAGCTGCAGGAGACAAAGTCGTCATCGAGCAGTTCCTCGACGGCATTGAGATGTCGGCCTTCGTGCTTACCGACGGCAAGGACTACCTTCTGCTGCCCGAAGCTAAGGACTACAAGCGCATCGGCGACGGCGACACAGGCCTGAACACCGGCGGAATGGGCTCAGTAAGCCCGGTATGCTTCGCCGACGAAGCCTTCATGGAGAAGGTGCGCAGCCGCGTCATCGAGCCCACCATCGCCGGCATAGCCAAAGACAAGCTCGACTACAAAGGTTTCATCTTCTTCGGACTCATGAACTGCGCCGGAGACCCTTACGTCATAGAATACAACGTCCGCATGGGCGACCCTGAGACAGAGTCCGTGATGACCCGCATCAAGAGCGACCTGCTGGAGCACATGATAGCTTGTGCCGACGGAACCCTGGCCGACGAGGAGATCGAAATCTCAGACAAGGCAGCCGTGACCGTAATTATGGCTTCCGGCGGATATCCCGAAGCATACAAGTCTCATTATCCCATCCAGGGACATGTCGAGAAAGGCACCCTGGTCTTCCATTGCGGCACCGCTTTCGAAGACAACGTAGTCGTGACTGCCGGCGGAAGGGTGCTTGCCGTCACAGCAAATGCAGACAGCATCGAAGATGCCCGTGAAGACGCCTACGACGCCGTCGGGAACATCTTCTTCGAAGACTGCTACTACCGCAACGACATTGCTTGCGACCTGCTCTCACTCGCAGGCGATGACGAAGACTGATGAGTTCGCGCTACGACATAAGCCATTTTGCTATTCCGCTGGCCGTCACTGCGCTGATTCTGATTGCGAGCCTGCCTTTCATGCCGTGCATGGCCGCGGACACTCTCGGGCATTCCCTCGCAGGACAATTCTACCACATCAGCTTGTCCGACATTAACCCCTACCTGGCTAACATTGCGGCCCTCCTTCTGCTTGCAGTATGGCCGCTGATGTTTTTTGCCATGGACAGGCTGTACCCCATGCACCTGGGGCCGTGCCTGCCGCTGCTTTATGTGGTATTCATCTTCTCCTGCCGCGACGCCCTGTGTTTCAGCCCTATACATATCGCATCCTTCTTCCTGGCCTGGGCTTTTTTCTACAGTTTCAGAGCTTCGATGGAGCCCTACGACGCTGACAATCCCTTCCTTTCGATGATGATGCTGTCTGCGGCCTCCCTATTCTTCGTGCCGCTGATATGGATGGCTCCGCTGATGGCCGGTCTGGACAACAACAACTCATCGCAGAAAGGCAAGACTATTATAGGCTCTATATGCGGATTCCTGCTGCCTCTGGTGCTCATCACAGGCATCCATGCCATCACATCCGGTTTCACGGACATACTGGAGCCTGTAATCCGCTATGGCGAGATGGCAGTCGGCATCGATGCCGGCATGCCTCAGATACATCAGTCAGCCACTGTGCTGAAGGTTATATTCATGGTCGTCTCGGCGGTATGGGCAGCCATATTGTTCCTGACCGTGTTCGGCACTCTGGACATAGCTGTCGAGAGAGGCCACTTGCGCTGCCTGCTTTACAGCGCGCTGCTCGCCGTCATCATCCTGGTGTTCGGAAAGTCTCTCGGTTCGCTGCCCTGGATGCTGCCTCTGATGCCGCTGACGCTGTTCATGTACGCCTTCTTCAGCAAGATGACACAGAAAAGAGCAGGAATATTCCTACTCTCGCTGCTGCTGTTGCTGATTGTCGCTGAAAGGATAGTCGTCCTGATCTAGGACGGCTACATGGCCATTCCGCCGTCTACCGGAATCACCTGCCCTGTAATATATGACGCCATGTCGCTGGCCAGGAACAGGCACACTTTGGCCACATCTTCAGGAGTGCCGCCCCTGCGCAGAGGGATGCTTGCCTCCCATGCCTTCAGAGTCTCTTCGGGCATTCCTGCAGTCATGTCTGTCAAGATGAAACCGGGGGCAACAACATTCACCCTCACCCCTCTCGACCCCACTTCGCGGGCCACTGACTTGGCGAGGCCTATCAGACCCGCCTTCGAGGCAGAATAGTTGCTCTGACCGGCATTGCCGTGCATGCCCACCACAGAGCTGATATTGATTATGGAGCCGCAGCGTGCGCGGAGCATCAGAGGGGTTACAGCGTGCACATAGTTGAAAGCGCTCTTGAGGTTGGCGTCGATCACGGCGTCCCACTGCTCCTCGCTCATGCGCATCATCAGGCCGTCTTTCGTGATGCCGGCGTTGTTAACCAGGATGTCGATATGCGAGAACTCAGCCGCCACCTGCTCCACCACCTTCGCCGCGCTGTCGAAGTCCGATGCGTCAGAAGCTATCGCAAGCACTTTGACACCGAAAGCTTCAAGCTCGCGTTTGGTCTCCATGGCTGCATCTTTTGATGTGAGGTATGTGAAAGCTATATCAGCGCCTTCGGAAGCGAATTTCAGGGCGATAGCCTTTCCTATCCCCTTCGCCGCGCCGGTTATCAGTGCCGTCTTGTTTTCCAGTAACATGGTGACTATATGAATTGTGCCGTAAGGTCGTACTCGTCCGCGGCGGTTATCTTTACGTTCATGAAATTACCCTGCATGGCCGCAGGTACTGCAGCGGCAGGAATGAGTATCTCTCCGTCCACGTCGACGGACTCTTTCTCGCTGCGGGCATGGACAGTTCCGTCGCTGAAGCTGTCCACAAGGACTCTTTCCACAGTTCCCACCCTGCTTTCATTATACTCCAGGGAGATTCCGCTCTGGAGCTCCATCAGGGCGTCGTAACGTTCCTGCTTTACCCTCTTCGGGATGGAGTCTTTATAATTGAGGGCTCCGTAAGTATTCTCCTCTTCGCTGTAGGTGAATGCGCCCAGACGTTCGAAGCGATACTCGCGCACGAAGTCCAGCAGGTCGCGGAACTCCCTCACCCCTTCTCCCGGATGGCCCACTATCATGGTCGTGCGGAGCACAATGCCCGGCACTGCCTTGCGGAACTTGTCGACGAGAGCTCTTGTGGCGTCTCCGTCGATGCCGCGGTGCATCATTGCCAGCACCTTGCTGGAAGAGTGCTGCAGGGGGATGTCCAGATATTTGCAAACCTTGTCGCAGCCCGCCATTATCTCCAGCACGTCCTGCGGGAAGTCCGAAGGGTAGCTGTAATGGATCCTGAGCCACTCTATGCCCTTTATGTCCGCCAGACGCTCCAGCAGCGGGCCGAGCATCCTCTTGCGGTATAGGTCCAAGCCGTAGAAGGTTGTATCCTGAGCAATCAGAAGCAGCTCCTTGACGCCTTTGTCAGCCAGCAACTGCGCCTCGTCCACAAGTTTTTCCATAGGGACTGAGACATGCCGGCCCCTGATGGAAGGGATGGCGCAATATGCGCAGCTACGGTCGCAGCCCTCCGAAATCTTCAGGAAGGCGTAGTGCGGCGGGGTGGTGAGATGCCTCTGGAGCGAGATCGAAGGGTCGTACTTTACTCCGGCCGCAGCCAGCATAGCCTCGGCGTCATCAGCTCCGAAGAAACCGTCTACCCCCTCTATCTCCTCGGGCAGTTCATTGCGGTAGCGCTGCGACAGGCAGCCGAAGACGAAAACCTTCTTCACCAGGCCCCTTTTCTTGGCTTCGAGTACAGTAAAGATAGCTTCTATGGATTCTGTCTTCGCGGACTGGATGAAGCCGCAGGTGTTGAGAGCCACAATGTCCGGAGCTGCCATGTCAAGCGGCTCTTCTTCCGGCACAATGACAAAGCCCGCCTGCTCGAACTGGCGCAGCAGGCGTTCTGAATCCACTCGGTTTTTTGAGCAGCCTAAGGTTATGAGCTGCAGTTTCAAATCAGTTGGCCTTCCTTTGTACGGATTTCGTAGATTTCTTGGTAGAAGCGGCTTTTGCCGTAGCTGCCTTGGCTGAAGTGGCCTTTGCAGGAGCCTTGGCCTGCTTTGCAGCGGCTATCTTGGCTGCCGACTCGGGCTTCTCCTCTTCCTTGTGGAGCTCGGGCGTCTCTTCCTCGTCATCTACGAAGTCGAGAGATGCATACTTCTTGAGCAGGTTGTACCACTCGACAACCTTCTTCATGTGTGACAGGTAGAAACGGTCGCGGTCGTAGCTGGGTACAGCCTTGGCGAAAAACTCTTTGATGACCTTCTCGTCAGATTTCTGGGACGGAGCCTCTTCATCGCCCAGGGCAGCGTTCATCTTGCGGAACACTTCCTTGAGAGGGAGCTCGTCTTCATCTGTATATATAGACACATCTGCGAGAGTTGTCATCTTCATGTTGCCTGAGAAGGCGGTGCGGTGACCGGTAGCGAACGCCTCGACGATCACTCCGTTCTTTGACTGTGCGAGATAGTGGAAAAGGCCTGACTGGCCTGTTATTGACAATACTTTCTTTAAATCTGTTGCCATTTCTGTATGATTGATAATAATTGAGGGATTATCGCATCCCTGTCGTTTGTTTCAAGTATATAATCCGCATACTGCCTGCGGTCTTCATCGCTTATCTGGTTGGCCATGCGCCTTTCGACTGCTTCGCGGCTCAGGCCGTCACGGGCCATCACCCTCTCAATGCGTAATTCTTCCGGCGCCGTAACCAGCAGCACAAAATCCGCCATCTGGCGGAGATATGGCTTGTCCAGCAGTATAGCAGATTCAAATATAACCAATTTTGAACTTTGTTCCTGCAGCCAGCGCGAGAAATCGCGGATGACAGCGGGATGGACTACGCTCTCCAGCCTGGCGAGCATGTCGCTGTCGCTGAAAATCTTAGCTGCGAGAGCCCTGCGGTCGAGCTTTCCGTCGGAAATAACGTTATCGCCGGCGATCTGAGCCACCTGGGCCAGCAGTACGGAATCCTCATCGTAAAGCTCCTTGGCCCTGCTGTCGCAGTCATAGCCCGGGATGCCGAGCCTCTCAAAAGCCTTCACGACAACGGTCTTGCCGCTGCCGATGCCGCCTGTGCAACCTATGATAGCCGGTCTGCTCATCTGTCAGTCATTATGCATTCCAGCGGAAGCGGGGATATTTCGTAAGAGAAAATGTTCTCGCCGGCATTGACAAAGCGCGGGATTACCTTGCCGGAACGGGACTCGGAGTAATCTTTATAATCCACCACCACTTTGGGCTCGAAAGCATCGTCGACACCGGTAAAGGCTGCCCTGTAAGTCACAGTCACCCTGCTGGGAAGTACCATCAGCTCGCGGCCTCTGGGTACATTCGTCACTTCGACATCCACGACTGCCGACTTCTCGACATATCTGGCCACGGTGAACGAATAATTGACGCGCTTCATCTCCAGGCGGACGCCTCTGACTGGCTCCAGCTCTATGCTCCCGCTGCCCGAGCGGTCTACGCCGGAAAGGGACAGGAACTTGGTCTGGACGGCGTCGATGAACTGGACATCTTCGGTGCGGCCGTATATCCTCACGGAATCAGGAGTCACCCTGACCTCGGAGGTAAGCATATACTGGCTCTTGCAGCTGACGTTGCTCTTGATGTCGACAGGCACCGTCTTGAACGAGCGGGGCGCGAAATCGAAGGTGAGCTGCTTTGTGTCGAAGAAAGCCGGCTCGAACTTTTCGCTCAGCGCCTGCGCCACTTCCATTTCAATATCCTCGGTCCATAGCATGAACCTGTCGGGAACTCCTTCCACCGGATGGAAGAACGATGGATCGACCTCAATACGGATCTTCTCGACCTTGCCCCGGCGGAGCTTCTTCAGAAGCACATAATAGCCGTCTCCCTTGCCCTGCAGGACAAGGAGTTCGTTGGAAACTGCTTTCTCGTCATAGCCGGCCAGGGAAGATGTCACCTCGACGCTGTACTGGACGAAGGTGTCGTAGCCAAGCGACATGTCATACAACACCCACACGAAGAAGGACAGCACAAGCGCTATCAGCAGGATGTACCAGTCCGACTTCAGCGTCTTCCAGCGTTCTGACTTGAAGACCGGCATAAAAGGAACTAGGCCTGCTGCTGGGCATCCGAGAAGTCTTTCACTACGGATGCTTTGTCAACCTTGATCTTGACGTTCTGGTCGATCTCCAGGAAGAGGGTGTTATCCTTGACCTCTACTACTGTGCCGTAGATGCCGCCGATAGTCACCACCTTGTCTCCTTTCTTGAGACCCTGACGGAACTTTTCAACTTCTTTCTGTTTCTTCTGCTGAGGACGGATCATGAACAGCCACATTACGACGAAAATGAGGATGATCATCAGAAGGAAACCCATGCTGCCGCCAGCTGCAGTCTGTGCGCCGCCAGCTGCCTGAAGAAATAAAGTGAGGAATTTCATAGTGTTTATTTTTTAATAGTTATTGTTCTTTGGATACTCTCTGCCCTCCGTCGAGCAGACCGCGGCCTGTTTTCACGATTTCGCCGGATGCTATCTTGGCCTGTATGATCTTGTCGAGAAGGCCGTTCACAAACACGCGGCTGTTGACGGTGCTGTAGTACTTCGAAATCTCGACATACTCGTTGATAGTCACCTTTGCCGGTATGTTAGGGAAGGCTACCGCTTCTGCGATGCCCATAACTATCAGCGTCGCGTCGGTAGACACGAGCCTGTCGGAATCCCAGTTGTCGAGGCTGTCGCAGACAAGCTTGAAATACTCGTCATAATGCAGGAGCGACACCTTCAGCAGCTCGAGCACGAAATCGCGGTCCTCATCCTTGATGAACACGTCCGGCAGGATAAGCGCCTTGCCGTCGATCATGCTGTCGATGGCATAGAGTATATTGTTCAGCACGTAGTTGACGTCGTCGGTCCAGTAGATTGAGAGGTCTTCCAGGATGGCGTCGAGAGAACTGTTGTCTTCGAACTCTTCCTCGAAGATGCGTCTTGCAAACTTGCAGTCGGCCTTGAAGGAGTCTTCCTTGGAGGCCATGTACTCTGCATAATAGTCAGACGCAGCGATCGAAGCGAAAAGTTTCTTTATGAAAATGTCGTATTCTCCCCAGACAAGACCTTTGCGGCTGCAGTATTTCTGGAATTCTGCATTGTCTTCCACTGCCTGGAAGAAACGGTTGTTCACGAATTTCATATTGGGATTGCGCTCCTCCTCCGTGGGGTGGAACTTGTTCCTCAAAGCTTCGATCTTGTCGAAGGCGACCTGCTTCAGGCTCCCGCATACATTGAGCAGGAAATAGTAGAGGTCGACAGTTTTCTCACAGGAGCGCATCAGCTCTTTCTGGGCTGAATCCAAGGCGGACGGGCCGTCCTGCCAGGTTGAAAAAAGAACTTTGAATGCCTTTATACGTAATAATCTGCGGTTAAGCATATCATCTCATTTTATCTGACAAAGATAGCTTATAATAATAAAATGTTTCTATCTTTGTTAGAGAATTAATCTAATAATTGAAGCGAAATGTATTTTGAAGATTACGACAATCATGGCGGACAGGAAAGAACCGGGGACGACGTGTATTCAAAGCCAGTGAGAGCCGGCAAGAGGACTTATTTCTTTGACGTCAAAGCCACTAAAGGCAATGACTACTACCTCACCATCACAGAGAGTAAGAGAAGGGTTGAAAGAGACGGGAAATTCGTCTATGACAAGCACAAAATCTTCCTGTACAAAGAGGATTTCGAGAAATTCTCCGATGGGCTGAAGGAAGTTATCGATTACATCAGGGAGAAATGCCCCGTTGCAGAAACTCGTCCTTACGAAGACAAGCCGTACGACAAAGACTATTCTGATGTCAATTTCGACGAGCTCTAAGATATCCTGACACCACAAAAAAGGCTGACGCGCTGCGCCAGCCTTTTTTATTGCTACATCTCCTTGATCTTTGGATATTCGATGCGCTCGTGGTATATCTGCTGAAGGAATTTCTTGAAGCACTCCCTCACCTCGGCAACCTCCTTGAAGGTAATCTTGGACTCGGCAATCTGGCCGTCGGCTATTTTTGCATCCATGATTGAATCCACAAGCTTCGAGATAGACTCCGCATCGTGACTCTTGAGCGTCCTCGACGCAGCCTCTATGCTGTCTGCGAACATGAGGATGACCTGCTCTTTTGTGAAAGGAAGCTGACCATGGTAGCGGAATGCGGCTTCGTCTGCAGGGTCTCCCCCTTCGTTGATATATTTGTTGTAGAAGAAGCCGGTGCGGCTGGTGCCGTGGTGGCTCTCTATGAAATTCATTATCAGTGCCGGCAGCTGGTTCTTGCGGGCAAGAGCCACGCCGTCGTCGACATGTTTGATGATGGCAGCTGCGCTCTGCTTGGGAGTCAGGTTGGCGTGATAGTCGACGTCGGAGGTCTGGTTCTCGATGAAACACAGAGGGTTCATGATCTTACCGATGTCATGGTAAAGCCCTCCAACCCTTGCCAGCACCGGATTGCCTCCGATCTCGCGGCATGCGCTCTCAGCCAGGGATGCCACCTGCAGAGAATGCTGGAAGGTGCCGGGCGCCTTCTTGGACATCTCCTGCAGCACCGCATTGCTGGTGTCGGTGAGTTCCCACAGTCTTGAGACAGACACGTATGAGAAGAGTTTCTCGAACATGAAAATCAGCGGGTATCCCACCAGAAGCAGGAGCGAATAGCCCAGGATGCTCAACAGCTCCACACGATGGATGCCGTTTCCAAGGGCCAGTGCATACGCCACATACACGACCGACATGCCCACAAACACCATCAAGGCTGAGAAGAACTGGCTCCAGGTCTTGCGGTAGAAGCGGCTGCTGCTGACGAGTATTGCGCCTGCCAGCACGTTCATTATATACAGCTCGACTCCGCCGTCGACCAGGTACAGCAGGGGCAGCAGCGCCACAACATAGGTGGCATAGGTTGTCGAGGGTTTCAGCCATGACTGGGCGATGATTACGAACATGCCCAGCGGGACTATCATCCTGTAGCTCTCCCTGATATTCATCATCACGGTTATTGCGATGAATACGAGCAGCACGAGGGCTGCGATGAAGGTGAGTTGCCTTCCGTAGCGGAAGATTATATTGTCAGTCAGCTGGATCGCGCATACCAGCAGCCAGAGCATTATTATCACGAAGAGGACATGGCTGAAGAACAAAGCCAGCTTGGAATCGTTGTAGCCGTAATGGGACAGATACTCGGACTTGTATGAATCCAGCATCTGATTGATCTCTCTGGTAACTATCTCTCCCTTCGACACTATGAGCTGGCCGGCGTAGACCACGCCGCTGGTGGGTGACACGTATTCGACAGCGTTGCGGTGCACAAGCATCGTCGTAGCTTCGTCGTAGCTCAGGTTAGAAGTTATGTATTCCCTTATGTTGAGAGTGTTGAACAGAGAGTCTGTCAGTTCCTCGCCGAAACGGTCAGAGATGGTTTCCTTTAGGCTGGACCAGGCTTCATCAACTGTATAGAGCTCTGCTCCTGCAGTCTCCACCGCCCTCTTGCCTTTCTTTATGAATATAACCTTGTCGGCAAGACGTTCATCGGCGCCGGAAGCTATTACGCCTTTGTCATAGATAGCCTCGAGTGCTGTGGCGGTAGCATAAATGAAGTTTTTGTCGGATGAGGATGCGTCAGAGGCAGCCTGCTTGAGCGAAGAGACCTTGTCGTCCGACACCCTGGACTCGAAATCATAGTAATCCAGGACCTCGGAAGCTTTCTCCTCCATCTCCATCAGGCGCTCTTCCTGAGTCTTCAGGATAGGGAAGTCGAACGGGGCCACCAGAGTCTCGTACATCCATGTGCCGCCCGTATGATAGTTGTACTTGAAAGTACCCTTCTGCGGAAAGACGATGAGCATCAGTATGCCGAGAACTATCATAGTCACGACCACCTTATGCTTCAACAAAAAAGCTTTTATCTTCATCTTTTCAGTTTTTCATCCGTCTGCGCCCTGTCATGCACCGAGCAGAGCCTTGTACATCTTCAGGCAGATCCACGCGTCGGTGGCAGCATACAGCTGCTGGGCACGGGAAAGCTCCTGCGCCTCCCAGTTCGACAGCTGCTGGGCCTTCGACACTTTCCTGCCGAGGATGATGGCCGTCAGCTTCTTGACGCTCTTGTCCTTGATGCCGTATCTTTCCGCGAACGTCTGCAGGTCCATGAACCTGGCCGCCTTGAAATCCACATAACGCTGAAGGCCTCTGATGTCGTCCGCCACTGCCGCTCCTACTTTAGTAATGCTCGTGTCGGCAAGGATCGCTGCAAGTTCTGCAGGCAGGCCGAGCATCTGGAGCCGGAAAAGATAGGCGTTGGTCTCACTGGAAAGCTGCAGCAGGGCCGTACCGTTGCGGTGCGCCTTGTTGTTGAAGATGGGCTTGGTCTCCGTGTCGAAACCGATCATCCTGCACGAAGACAGATGACGTATAGCCTCGTCGAATTCCTTTCCACGGCCGGTGACGACAGTGATAGGCCCGTCAAAGGCTATGAGCTCCAGAGACTCTATTTCTTCAGGTGTTACGCTTTCCTTAAAAACCATAAAAATAGCTTACTTTCTGCTTGTCGGCGCGCAAAGCAAGATTCTTGTCGTGCCTCAGGGCAGTATAGCACTCCACAGCTGCGCTGAGCGACGGGTCGACGAAGATTATGTCGTCAGCCAGTATGCTGCGGTAAGGGTAAGTTCCGTTTCCGAATGAACTGCGGTACTGTTCGAGCAAAGCCAGGCAGCTCGCCTCGAAGTCATCTCCCAGACCGTCCACTATGATGACTTTGAGGGGTGATTTAGAGGATGCGTTCTTCAACTCCTCGACTATCTTTGAAAGCCCTTCGAGGCTGTTTTTCCCGCTGATGATGGAGATGGAGCGGGTGTTGCTTCTCTCGTCTGAGATCTTCTTTATGGCTTCCGAATATGCCTGGCGGTAATTGCTGCTGCTGTCGCTCAGGCAGGCCACGGTCAGGGAGGCTATATTGTCATCAGCCAGAGAATCGAACATCGCCCTGACACCGGCGTCAACGGCCGATATCACCTTCACTCCCGCCCCGTTGTGCTCACCCAGGGACATCATGTCGTCCAGTCCTTTATATGATATAAGGGGGCCTCCGGCCACGATTATCTTCGAGCGTTCTTTCTCGAATGAATCCCAATATCGGTCTTTCATCAGGAAAAGGGTGCTGTTGAAGCAGTCGTCGTCGCTGCGGGCTGTGTAATACTGGAAGTACTCTCCTGCGAAATCGAGGATTCCGTCGCTCCTGCGGGCGCCGGTAATGTTGTCGAAGCAGTCCATGCCCGTGCAGGTCTCGAGCAGCGTCATGCTGGTGGAGTCCGCATCGAAGATTCCTATGGGCAGGGACCTCAGCTCTCCGTATTTCGAGAAGTCTATGAAATTGACGGATGCAGTATCATACATCGCCGTACGGACGGCGGCGGGAAGGACTACCTCGGTATGATCAGTACGCAGCTTGCATCCGGTCAGGAGCGAGGCCGCGATGATCAGGGCCGCAGCAATGCTATTTCCGATACGTGAACTTTCCATATTCAGATTCAATGACGACTTTGGTATCTTGCGAAGCTTCGACACGGCCGATGATGCGGGCGTCGATGCCGAACTTGCCGCTGATGCCTATAAGGTCGGCTGCAATGGCTTCCGGCACATACAGTTCCAGCCTGTGGCCCATGTTGAAGACCTTGTACATTTCTTCCCACGGGGTGCCGCTCTCCTGCTGTATCACGCGGAACAGCGGGGGTACGGGGAACAGATTGTCCTTGACTACGGTGACCCCGTCCACGAAATGCAGCACCTTGGTCTGGGCGCCGCCGGAGCAGTGGATCATGCCGTGGATCTCACCTCTGTGCTTCGCGAGCATCTCTTTCACCACCGGAGCGTAGGTGCGGGTCGGAGACAGCACCAGCTTGCCATAGGTCAGGCCTGTCTCAGGCTCGATTTCGGTGAGCTTGCGGCTGCCGCAATATACGAACTCCGCGGGTGTGTGGGCGTCGTAGCTGTCCGGATAGCGCTCGGCAAGGTATTTTGCGAACACGTCGTGACGGGCGCTGGTCAGGCCGTTGCTGCCCATGCCGCCGTTGTAGCTGTCTTCGTAGACTGCCTGGCCGCAGCTGGACAGAGCCACTATCACGTCGCCGGCAGCTATGTTGGCATTGTCGATGACGTCTGCCCTGCGCATGCGGGCCACCACCGTGCTGTCGACTATGATCGTCCTCACAAGGTCGCCTACGTCGGCAGTCTCGCCGCCGGTCAGGACCATGTCGATGCCGTACTGCCGCATCTTCTCCATGAAGGAAACTGAGCCTCCGATCACGGCTGAGATAACTTCGCCGGGGATCAGGTTTTTGTTGCGGCCGATGGTGGATGAGAGCAGGATATTGTCTGTCGCTCCCACACAAAGAAGGTCGTCGGTGTTCATCACTATCGCGTCCTGCGCGATGCCGGCCCATACGTCCATGTCGCCGGTCTCTTTCCAGTAGAGATAGGCAAGGGAACTCTTGGTGCCAGCGCCGTCGGCATGCATCACCACGCACCAGTCGGGGTCGCCGCCCAGGTAATCCGGTTCTATCTTGCAGAATGCCTTCGGGAACAAACCTTTGTCAAGCTTCGAAATGGCTTTGTGAACGTCTTCCTTCGAAGAAGAGACGCCTCTTTGTGCATATCTGTTCGCTTCGGTGTCTTTCATGCCGCAAATTTAACATTTTTTACTTCTTTTTTAGTACTTTTGCGCGACCTTGTAAAAGTAAAACGCTACTATGCTTACAGTATCAAACCAAGCCCTCAACCTTCCAGTATCAGCCATCAGGAGACTTATCCCTTATGCCGACGCAGCTAAAGAGCGCGGCATCAAAGTTTATCACCTCAACATGGGACAGCCTGACGTCGATTCGTCGCCGCAGGCCCTGGAAGCAGTGAAGAACAATCAGATGCATGTGCTGAGCTACACCAACTCTGCCGGCGACAAGGCTCTTCGCGAAGGCATGGCCGGATATTATGCCAATCTCGGCATCGAAGTGAGCCCCGACAGCATCATCGTCACCCACGGCGGCAGCGAAGCTCTCCAGATTGCCATCGCAGCTACCTGCGACCCTGACGACGAGCTGATCGTCTTCGAGCCGTTCTACACCAATTACAATACCTTCGCTGTACAGCACAACATTACTTTGAAGCCCATCACCACCCGCATCGAGGACGGTTTCAAGCTGCCCGAGATGTCGGAGATTGAGAAGCACATTACCAAGAAGACCAAGGGTATCCTGTTCTGCAATCCTAACAACCCTACCGGTGCTCTCTACAGCCGCGAGGATATCGAGAAGATCGGCCAGATTGCAAAGAAACATGAGCTCTTCATCTACTCTGACGAGGTTTACCGCGAGTTCTGCTACACCGACGCGCCGCACTTCTCTGCCCTTCAACTCGAGGGTCTGGAGGAGAATGTGATCCTGCTCGATTCTGTGTCTAAGAGGTACAGCCTCTGCGGAGCCCGCATCGGCTTTGTGGTTTCAAGGAATCCTGAGGTCATGAAATATGTGCTCCGTTACGCCCAGGCCCGCCTCTGCGTTTCGACCTACGGCCAGATTGCTTCTGTCGGTGCTCTTGACACTCCCAAGAAGTATTTCGAGTCAGTCCGCAAGGAGTACATCCACCGCCGCGACGTCATGCTCGCCGAGATTGCCAAGATGGAAGGCGTCCTCTGCCCTGTCCCGAACGGCGCTTTCTATGCGGCCGCCGAGCTGCCTGTAGACGATGCCGAAAGGTTCGCCATCTGGATGCTGAACGAGTTCAACCTCGACGGCAAGACTGTCCAGGTGACCCCGATGGCCGGCTTCTACGCTACCAAGGGCATGGGCAAGCGTCAGGTCCGCCTCGCCTACGTCATCAAGGAGCCCGACCTGATCGAAGCCTGCCGCTGCCTCAAGGCCGGCCTCGAGGCATATCCCCACCGTACCATTTAATTAGCAGTTTATCGTTAAAGCCTATGACGGCAAACAGGCTGTTCTCCGGGCCTGCAAGCAATTATTAAACGATGACAGTCAGCATACTTGCCGACAACCGGACTCTTGACAGCGGACGTTTCCAGACCGAGCACGGTCTGGCTGCACTGCTTAAGACTGATCATTGGCAGATTCTTATGGACACGGGGGCCTCTTCAGCCTTCATTGAGAACGCCGCTCAGATGGGCGTAGACCTGTCGGAGGTGGACTATGTGTTTCTTTCGCACGGACATGCAGACCATACGGGAGGATTGACCGCATTTCTTCAAGAGAACAGCAAGGCGAAGATTATCGTTTCGCCTGCTGCCGTCAGCGGTGATTTCTTTTCAAGCAAAGGCGGTCTCCATTCTATTACGGCCAAATGGCCGCTGGAGCTGATGGAAGGCAGGACTTTATATATCAAGGATACGCAATTGCTCTCAGAAGGCTTCGGCATCATAGCCGGAATTCCACAGCATCACCCCTTGCCTCAAGGCGACCGTAACCTTCTTGTCAGGATAGGCGACGAGTATCTCCCGGACACATTCGACCATGAGATTGCGCTTTACATGGACGGATTCCTCTTTACCGGCTGCGCTCACAATGGCCTGGAGAACATTCTGGAAGCATGTCCCTGGCCTGTCAGCGCAGTGCTCGGAGGGTTTCATCTTCTGGATTCACGAGGTGAAGACCTATATGAATCTGACGACGATCTTCTGGCCCTTGCCGGCAGGCTGGCCGGGAAGTATCCCGAAACCTCGTTCCATACAAGTCACTGCACTGGCGACAAAGTTTTCCAAACGCTTGAATCCGTAATGGGCAGCCAGCTGCAGCATTTTTCCTGCGGGAACAGACTCGAGTTCTAATTGTCAAACCGTAATTGAGAGTTTTTAATGAATAATATCAAGATATGTGTCGTCACCGGCCTGCTGATTATTGCCAGCATTGTCACTTCATGCGGAAAAATCACTAAAGTGACCCTGTATAATTTCTATTGTGACGCAGTAGAATACACCCCTCCGACAGAAGTGACGGACCCCGCCTTGCATGATGCATACATGATGCTTCTCGACGACCTCATGAACGATCTCGTCAAGCTCAACCTCAACGACTTATGGCAAGTCGACGTGACCGGCGACGACTTCGGTCCCGAAGACGCAAAAGCCGAAGCCACATATGCCAGCCATCTGCCCGAAGTAAAGGCCCTTGAATCCAAGTATAAGAAACGGATTGAAGATCTGGGCAAGGGCAGCAGCTCATCTTTCTGCATCAAAGTTGTCTACAACCTGTCCCGCTCAGTCCCCGCGGACTATTCCTCCGCAGTCTACCTCCAGGAATACCATTTCGAACTGCGATACTGATTCCGCTCGCCCCTTCGTATGAAAACAAGGCCTTCGGGGCATTTGCCCCTTGAGGGGCTCCGCGCAGCGGTGGGGTGAGACGGTACCTCATAACAAAAGAGCTCACGATTGTGAGCTCTTTTGTTATGAGGTACCAAGCAGAATCGAACTGCTGTACCTGGTTT
>JAFYZI010000101.1 GCA_017548725.1 Bacteroidales bacterium | reverse complement strand
GCTAAGGGACAGATTCATCATTTGCGCCCTCTACACCGACGACAAGAAGGAAGTGGATGAAGCCGACTGGGTCATCACTCCCGCCGGCAAGGTCCTCAAGACTCTCGGCAAGATCAATTCGCACTACGCTCTCACGGAATTCGGCGTCAACGCCCAGCCCTACTACGTCCTCATGACCCCCGACGGCACCCCCATCTCCGAGCGCGGCTATGACCTCTCCGCAGAGCGTTTCGCCCAGTGGCTGGAATCAGTTCTATAATCCCTTGAATGATTTTACGGCTTCGGGGGTGCCCATGTCCTGGAGGCGGAGGGAGTCGGGAACGGTGGCAAGGATGCGGTGGCTGGCGCAGGTGGCGAGGTAGAAGTCAATTATCGAGAATTTGGCGGGCCAGCCGGCCATCAGGTCGAAGACCTCGGGGCTGAGCATGTGGATGCCGGAGAAAGCCAGGATGTCACGGACGATTTCAGGAGTGACGGAGGCGGGGCCGCGTACCTCGCCTGTCTTAGTATTCAGCCAGCCGCAGAGGCAGTCATCTTCGTCGAAGAGAAGCTTGCGGCTCGATGGACGGTCGCTCACGACCAGCCTTGCCAGCGCACCGTCAAGGCCGCCGTCCACAAAACTGCGGATGTCCAGATTCGAAACAATGTCGACGTTATGGACCAGGAACGGCTCGTCGCCCAGAATCCTGCGGGCAGAAGCAATGGCACCGCCCGTGTCGAGCAGCATGGCGCGCTCGTCGCTTATAGCAATGTTGCAACCGAAATTGTCGTTCTCAGCCAGATACCTCTCAATCTTGTCGGCGAAATGATGCACGTTGATCACGAAATCCGAGAAGCCGGCATCCTTCAGAGTAGAGATGGTGCGCTCCAGCATAGTCTTCCCCCCTACCTCGACCAGCGCCTTGGGCTTGTCAAGAGTAAGAGGCCTCAGCCTGGTGCCGAGCCCGGCAGCAAAGATAAACGCCTTCATCGCTCCACGCCCTCCATATAAGCAGGGAGCCTCAAATGCCTCTCGACCACCTTGATATCCGGGAACATCTCAGCCAGATGTCCGGCCAGCGCATGAGCGCAGTAAACCGAGCGGTGCTGGCCGCCCGTGCAGCCGAAAGAGAACATCAGATGAGTGAAACCGCGTTCTATGTAATGAGCCACATGCCTGTCGGCCATGGGATATATCTGAGCCAGATATTCAGCAGCGCCGCCGTCAGTCTCGATGAACTCGATGACATCAGAGTCGAGACCGGTAGAATGATTGTAGCGGGCATACCGGCCGGGATTGTTCAGGCCGCGGCAGTCGAAGACGTAGCCTCCGCCGTTGCCGCTGTAGTCCTTCGGCAGCCCCTTCTTGAAAGAGAAGCTGCAGACCTCGACGGTCAGCACATCGTCCGACAGCTGAGGAGCCTTCATCAGGGAAGCATCCGCAGCCAGGCCGCGGGCCATCTTCCAGATGTAAGGATAATCCTCCTTCAGGCCGGCGGCAAGCAGCTTCAGATTGCCCAGCGCAGCAGGAATGCTCTGCAGGAAATGCCCCTTGCCCTCGTGAAGACCGCGGTAGCCGTAGGCCCCCAGAACCTGCAAGGTGCGGAAGAGAGCGAAATGCCGCAGCTCCTCCTTGAAAGCCTGCCTGTCCACATCCTTGTATGCCTGCAGGGCGTCGAGATAGACATCCGTCAGCTGCTCCTTCAAAGCAGCAGGATAACCCATCCTTGCCTGCCACAGGAAAGACACCAGATCGTAGTGCGCAGGACCGCGGCGGGCGCCCTGGTAGTCTATGAAATACGGAGTGCCGCCGACCATCATCACGTTGCGGCTCTGGAAGTCGCGGTACATGAAACAGTCGCAGGGCACAGCCAGAAGCTTAGCCGCCAGAGCGTCGAAATCGTCCTGCAGTGCCTCCTCATCAATCTCGAAACTCGTCAGCTTGAGGAAGCAATACTTGAAATACGAAAGGTCCCAGGCCACCATCCGGGCGTCGAAACACTCCGAAGGGTAGCAGACACTCCAGTCCATTCCGTGGGCGCCCTTGTACTGGATGTCAGGCAGAGTGCTTATTACATCTGCAAGCAGAGCCTTTGCGGCAGCGGTATACCTTCCGGCCGGACTCACGGCAGTCAGCGCCTGTGCCAGCGTAACATCACCCAGATCCTGCTGAAGATAACACATCCCGTCCCGGGAAGCATAATAAATATCAGGCACGTTCAGCCCCTGAGCCGCGAGATGGCGCGACATATAGAGGAAGGCCTTGTTCTCGGTCCGGACCGTGCCGATAGCGGCCACTGCGCTTCCGGCAGCCGAAGAGAAGCGGAAATACTTGCGGTTGCTGCCCCCGGCGCCGATCCTCGAGACAGATTCCGGAGCGCAGCCGAAGCGGCGGCGATAAGCGTCAACAAGAGTGGTAAGCATCTTTTCCTTGTCCATTGTCATTCCATCCTGAGGGTTTTGGCCGGATCGACCTTAGCGATGAAAGTCGAAGTCAGCATAAGTATCAACATTATCACAGCGACAGACACAGCGTCGATGAGCAGTATCAGCGGTACATCAATCTCGATAGGCACGTACGACACGAAGTAGCTGACAGGGTCGAGCTTGACTATGTGGAACACCTTCTGCAGCAGACACACCACCAGAGCAGCGATATTGCCCCACAGCAGACCCTTGCCCACAATGTGCAGCGCGACGTTGCGGAACACCTTCGACACGGAGGTCGTGGTCATGCCCAGCGCCTTCAGCAGGCCTATCGACGAAATGTTCTCAAAAAGAATGATGAGCAGCGTAGAGATCATGTTGAAGCCGGCCACCGCCATCATCAGTATCAGTATCGTCAGTACGTTATAGTCCAGAAGATTCAGCCAGTCGAAGAGATTCGAGAAGATGCGCTTGACGCTCAGCAGGAACACCGAAGGATCATCATCAGTCAGATTGGAGAACACATACTCCTCCAGCTCAGAGTAGCACAAGTCGATATTGGCCCTCTTGTCGAGCACCACCTCCATCGTCGACACCTCGTCCGGCTGCCAGCCGTTGACAGCCTGGCAGTGGCGGATGTCAGCCACAATCATCGAATTGTCAAGCTCCTCCAACTGAGCGTCGTAAATTCCACATACCTTGAAAGTGCGGAAATTGACCTTTTCCTTGACGAAAAAGGCCGGCACGGAACTGCCCACCTCGTACCCCATCTTGTCGGCAATACGCCGGGATATCAGAATTTCGTTCGAAGCCAGTTTGCTGCTGTAGTCAGGCAGGGCGCCGTCGTCAAGACAGGCGGCAAAAAAACTGAAGTCATAGAGACTGTCCACCCCCTTGAAATAACTGCCCAGCAGCTCCTCTCCTTCCCGCACGAGGCCGGAAGCGTAAGCCACCCTCTGGATATTCTTGACGTAGGCCTTGGAGCGCAGGCCGTCCAGCACAGAGATGCTGTCCGTGAACGGATAAAGGTCGTTCAGAGGAGTCTGGCCCGGCGGCACGAGGGCAAGGTCTCCCATGTAGCCGGAGGTCTTGAAGCGGATCTCGCTGCGGAAACCCCTAACTACACAGAGCGCCACAATAATGACGAATATGCTCACAGCCACCGAAACCAGGCCGATGCGGGTGCTCATCGAGCTGATGCGCTCCCCTCCGTCAGACTTGTTCCGGATGCCGGATGCTATGAACTTGTAGACACTCATCTGAGCAATTCGTTATATTGTCTGTACCTGTACAGAATTTCGTCGACATATTCGATAGTCTGCCTGCCCATGAAGGTCGGATGGCTCGACAGCGACAGGGCCACCTGGTCCCAGTCGTTGCGGTTGTAGCCGCTCTCGGCCGCATGAGCCCGGCACTCCTCTATCCTACCCTCCCCGGCATTGTATGCCGCAAGTGCAAATTTAACAGCATTCAGCGAATCTATACCTTCATCGCGGTAAGTCCTTATCAGATGCTGCAGATGCAGAGTCCCGGCCTTGACGTTCAGCTCCGGGTCATACACGTCATCCACCCCGTAATGAGCCGCCGTCGACTGCTTGATCTGCATCAGCCCCAACGCGCTGCCGGACTGGGTACCCATGTAATAATGAGACTCCTGCCAGGCCAGAGCCGACACCAGCACCCAGTCCAGGCCGGAAAAGGCGCTGTATTTCTTTATCACTTCGTCGTAAGGCGACAGCGATGAACCAGTCATGGTCTCTACGTTATAAGAACGGAAGAAACGTCTGGTCAGCAACGTGTAGGGCCTCGTTTCGCTGAAAGAGCTGAACCAGAAATTGAATGAATTCAGCAGCTGCGCGTTGTCGCGCTCCACAGCCACGCAGATATCACCTCTGAGAGGAACGCTCACTATCACTTTTTCTTCATACTCTTTGACAGAGACAGAGTCATCGTCGTAGTCGAATACGATCAAGTCTATGTCACCCCGGCAGAGGCTGTCCCAAACCGACTTGTCGGCATATCTCGCAAAAGAAATGTCCAGGCCGTTGTCGTCAGCGAAGTAGTTCAGCAGCTCATAGCTGAAGCCTACAGCCCTGCTGCTCAAGGACGAAATGCTGCTCTTGATGGCGATGCAGCATCTCAGCCTGTTGTCATCCTTGCTGTCCTCCTTGTGACCGCGGGGCTGCACCAGCACATATATCAGCGCCAGCACTACGACCGCAGTGATGATGCGGAAAGCTGTTGACTTGAAGAAATCACGCATCTATTTTACGTAGAACGGCCAGGTGATGCCGAATTTGAACGCCTTCGAAGGACGGATGTAATTGGCTGCGCTGAAATATCCCCTCTCGGGGGTTCCGTCGAGGAAGTCGGTATATTTCACAAAAATGCTTGCTGTCTTCCACTGTGCATTGACGAAGAGGTCGACATAAGGATTGTTGCCCCACTCGTAGGTACGCTGGTTGTAGAACACGCCCAGGTCGGGACTGTAGCTCTGGATGTAGTATTTGGTGTAGTATATCGCGTTGGCTCCGACCTGCACTTCCAGCACATTGCGCACTATCGGGAACTGGACGTAATACCTCAGGTTTGCAGTGAACTTCGGCAGCGGGAGCACCGTGTCGTCGGAAGTCATCTGATAGACGAGCTTATGGTCGAAATGGAAGGCCCAGAGCCGCAGATTCTGCTCGAGAGCCACGGCCATAGTGTGGACCGGAGAAGCAGCCTGCTTCACGGTAGAAGTCTCGTCATAATATACCAGGTCATCAATCAGGGCATAGCCGACAGAAGCCTTTGTCTTAGTATGAGGTATCTCAAGGGCGGCCTCCAGCTTCGTAGTCTTGGTCTTTATGAACGAGTTGGTCCACTGATGGTGGTTGTAGAAAAGGTTCTGCTGGTAGAAGTCCGGCTCCTTGATGTCCATCTCACCGTGCAGCTTGAGGT
>JAFYZI010000100.1 GCA_017548725.1 Bacteroidales bacterium | reverse complement strand
GGTGTTGCCGTTGAAGTCGATACTTTCTTTCGGGTCGAAGAGCATCGTCTTGCGGGGGTCGACCTTAATGATGAAATACTTCAGGGCGCCGAGGCCGATGGTCATGAACAGCTCGTCCTGCTGGGCGGCGTCCATGTCGTCGCGCTTGCCCAGCTCGCGAGAGGTCTCGCGGGCCGTGTCGTACATCTTGGCGCTGTGGTCGTCGGCATCCACGACGGTGCCTTCGCGGGACTTCATCTTGCCTTCCGGCAGCTCTACCATACCGTATGACATGTGGTAGATGGCGTCAGCCCAGGGCATGCCGAGCTTGCCGAGGATGAGCTTGAGCACCTGGAAATGGTAGTTCTGCTCGTTGCCGACCACATATATAATCTCATCGAAGTTGTATTCATCGTGACGTTTGCAGGCGGTGCCGAGGTCCTGGGTCATATAGACCGAAGTGCCGTCGCTGCGCAGCAGCAGCTTCTCGTCCAGCCCGTCGGCAGTCAGGTCGCACCACACCGAGCCGTCGTCGCGGCGGTAGAAGACGCCTTTCGCAAGGCCTTCCTCGACCAGCGACTTGCCCAGCAGATAGGTCTGCGATTCATAGTATATCTTGTCGAAACCCACTCCGAGGTCAGCGTATGTCTTGTCGAAGCCTTCGTACACCCAGCCGTTCATCTTGGCCCAGAGAGCGCGGACTTCAGGGTCGCCCTGCTCCCACTTCACCAGCATCGCCTGGGCTTCCTTCATGCAGGGAGCCTGCTTTGCAGCTTCGTCCTTGTCGAGACCGGTCTCAGCCATTATAGCTGCGGTCTCTTCCATCAGCATGTTGTTGAACTCGACGTAGAAGTCGCCCACCAGATGGTCGCCCTTCTTGCCGGAAGACTCCGGTGTAACACCGTTGCCACGCCTGAGCCATGCCAGCATGGACTTGCAGATGTGGATGCCTCGGTCGTTCACAAGGTTGACCTTGACCACATTGTTGCCGGCGGCCTGTAGCAGCTGGGACACTGACCAGCCCAGCAGGATGTTGCGGATGTGGCCGAGGTGGAGCGGCTTGTTGGTGTTGGGAGATGAGAATTCCACCATCACCGTGCGGCCGTTGGAAGGATGCTGTCCCCAGTCCTTCGCTGCGAAGATCTCGCTGAACACATCCCCCCAGTAGCTGGCGGACATCTTTATGTTCAGGAAGCCCTTCACCACGTTGAACGATTCGATACGGCTGTCTGAGGCTTTCATGAATCCGCCAATCTCGGTAGCAGTAGCTTCCGGAGACTTGCGGCTCACCTTCAGCAGCGGGAAGACCACCAGGGTCACGTCCCCTTCGAATTCCTTGCGTGTTGCCTGCAGCTGCAGGGCGCCTTCGGCCGGCTCCGTGCCGTAGAGGCTTACAACAGCCTCTTTCGCGAGTTTGCCAAGTATATCAAATGAATCAGTCATGTTATTTCAATCCGTTATATTCAAGAAGCGCATCCACTGTCGCCTCACGGCCGCGGAAGTCCTTGTAAAGTTCCATTGCGTCAGCCTCGTCTCCCCTCTCGAGCACCTCGTAGCGATACTTCTCGGCCAGAGTCGGGTCGAAGATGTCGCCAGTCTCCTCGAAAGCCTTGAAAGCGTCGTTGTCATAGACCTGGGCCCAGAGATAGCTGTAGTAGCCCACATCGTAGCCATGAGAGAAGATGTGCAGGAAGTAAGGAGTCCTGTAGCGGGGCGGAATCTCGCTGATGAGACCGATCTCCTTGAGTATCTTCGACTCGGCTGAGAGCACGTTGTAGTTGTCGGGCATCTCGCTCAGAGAATAAAGGCCCAAGTCGAGATACATGGCTGCCAGCAGCTCGGTCATGGCGAAGCCCTTGCCGTAGTTCTTGGACTCAAGATATTTGCTGACCATCTCGATGGGGATTACCTCGCCGGTCTCGTAATGCTTTGCATATACTCTCAGCACCTCGGGAGCGAAGGCCCAGTGCTCGTTGAGCTGCGAAGGAACCTCTACGAAGTCATGGTCGAAATTGGCGATGCCTTCGTACTTCACGTTGATCAGGAAGCCTGCCAGAGCATGGCCGAACTCGTGGAAGAAGGTCTCGGTCTCGTCGGCGGTCAGCAGAGAAGGCTTGTCTCCTACCGGACGGCTGAAGTTGCCGCAGATAGTGATTATCGGGTTGATCTTGTTGCCGTCAGCGTCGTATTTCTGCTCGCGGTAGCCGCCGCACCATGCGCCGTTGCTCTTCTCGCCGGGACGGGCGAACATATCCATGAAGATGACGCCGAGGCTGCTGCCGTCGACATCCTTGCATTCGTAGGCCTCAGCCTCGGGATGAGGTAGCGGCACGTTCTCCAGCTTCTCGAAGCTGAGTCCGAAAAGCCTTTTAGCCACATAGAAGATACCTTCGCGTACATTCTCATATTGGAAGAAGGGCCTCATGGCCTCTTCGTCGAAATCGTACTTCTCGGCTTTGGCCAGCGCTGAGTAGTATCTCCAGTCGGCAGCCTGGACGGTGGTGATGCCGTCTTTGGCGGCCATTGCCTTGATGTCCTTCAGCTCCCTGTCGGCAGCTGCGAGAGACGGCTTCCAAACTTGGTCGAGAAGCTTGTAAACATTCTCGGAATTCTTCGCCATGCGGTCTTCCAGACGGAAGTCCACATAAGTGTCGAAGCCGAGCAGCTGGGCTTTCTTAAGCTTGAGGGCGATAATCTCGGCGCAGATGTCTTTGTTGTCCTCCGCATTATTGTTGTTGCAGCGGTTGAGATATGCGTCGAGCACCTTGATACGGAGCTCCCTGTTGGCGGCGCTCTGCAGGAACGGCATCACGCTGGGATTGTCGAGGCCGACAATCCACCTGTCAGCAAGGCCGGCAGCCTCGGCCCTTGATGCAGCCTCGGCGATGAAATCGGCGCTCAGACCGGCCAGGTCAGCCGGATCCTTTATCTCGAGCTTCCATGCAGCAGTCTCCTTAATAAGATTCTGGGAGAACTTGAGCTGGAGGTTCGAAATAGCCTCGTTGACTTCTTTCAGCTCGGCCTTCTTGTCGGCGGGCAGGGCTGCTCCGTTGCGGGCAAATCTCTTATATATGTTGTCCACGAGACGCAGCTGGGCCTCGTCCAGCCCCATGCTGTCCTTATGTTCGTAGACATATCTGATCCTGGCGAAGAGAGCCTCGTTCAGCTGGATTTCATTCGAATGGGCGCTCATCATAGGAGTGATGACGTTGGAAGCCTCGGCCACCTCGTCGTTGAAGGCCATAGACTCGACATTTTCGAACACTGCATATACTTTAGAGAGCAGTTCGCCTGAGCGGTCAAAAGCCAGGATGGTATTGTCGAAATCTGGGGTTTCCTTGCAGGCCACGATGGCTGCAATCTCTGCATTGTGGGCTTCTATAGCCTTCTTGATTGCAGGCACGTAGTCAGCTGTCTTTATCTCCTCGAAAGGGGGAATGCCGAAGGGAGTGTCCCACTCCTTGAGGAGAGGATTCTTCTCTACACAGGCGCAGAGACTCATTGCTGCGATAGCCATAATCAGTAATCTTTTCATAATTATGTACTTTTTCTGATGCCAAAAATAAATAAAAAAGAGGGTTTCCTTGACAGATTCCCCCTTTCTTTCCCAGATAAGAGACTAACCAAGATAACTCTTGAGCAGCTTGCTGCGGGCGCTGTGGCGGAGACGGCGGATGGCCTTCTCCTTGATTTGACGAACCCTCTCGCGGGTAAGACCAAAATGCTCTCCGATCTCTTCCAAAGTCATTTCCTGGCATCCGATGCCGAAGAAATACCTCACGATGTCCCTCTCCCTTTCGGTAAGAGTAGAAAGCGCTCTTTCTATCTCCTTGTTGAGAGACTCGTTGACGAGACCTTTGTCGGCGTTGGGAGAGTCGTTGTTTACCAGTACGTCCAGAAGACTGTTGTCTTCGCCGTCGACGAACGGTGCGTCGACTGAGACGTGGCGGCCGGAAACTCTCAACGTGTCGTTGATCTTTTCGCGAGGAATGCCGAGAATCTCTGCCAGCTCATCAGAAGAAGGCATACGCTCGTTCTCCTGCTCGAACTTACTGAGAGCTTTATTGATCTTGTTCAGCGATCCAACCTGATTGAGCGGAAGCCGGACGATCCTCGACTGTTCTGCCAAAGCCTGCAGGATTGACTGGCGGATCCACCATACTGCATAGGAAATGAACTTGAAACCTCTGGTCTCATCGAACTTTTCCGCTGCCTTGATCAGGCCCAGGTTACCTTCGTTGATAAGGTCAGGAAGGCTCAAGCCCTGGTTCTGATACTGTTTGGCGACCGAAACCACGAACCTGAGGTTCGCTCTCGTCAACTTCTCAAGGGCTTCCTGATCGCCTTTCTTGATCCGCTGGGCAAGCTCGACCTCTTCTTCTACCGTGATCAGCTCTTCTCTACCAATTTCTTGCAAATACTTGTCGAGAGATGCGCTCTCTCGATTCGTAATCGACTTTGTGATTTTAAGTTGTCTCATTAATCAATAATGATATATGGCCATTTGAGGCCATAGCGCGCAAATATAAATATTTAAATCAAGATTTTACAAATTAACCATGATTTCTTTTTGAATATTGTCGCGCAACACTGTAACTACAGCTTTCTCACCCGGGCGGAGCTTGCTCACCTGAACCTGTACTTCAGATGCGGTATTGACCTTGTTCAGATTGATTTCCTTTATGATATCGCCTGATTTCAAGCCTGCTGCGGCAGCCGGAGTCTCAGAGCGTACGTCTGCGATCTGCACGCCCCTGTCGGTATCCATCATTGAGATGCCGAGAACAGCACGCTGCACTGATCCGTACTGGATGAAATCGTCAGTAATCTTCTTGACGATATTGACAGGCACTGCGAATGCATAGCCGGCATAAGATCCTGTCAGGGAAACGATTGAAGTGTTGATGCCGACAAGCTGGCCGCTGGTGTTAACAAGGGCGCCGCCACTGTTGCCGGGGTTGACGGCTGCATCGGTCTGGATGAAAGACTCGACCCTGTAGGAGCCATCGTAGTTGGGGAATGAACGGCCTTTGGCGCTGACGATACCGGCGGTGATGGTTGAACGCAGGTCATAGGGACTGCCGATGGCGAGCACCCATTCGCCGAGCCTCAGTTCGTCCGAGTCGCCCATCTCCAGAGCCTGGAGATTCTTGCCTTCAACTTTCAGCAGGGCGAGGTCGGTGGCCTCGTCGGTGCCGATGACTGTAGCGTCGAGCACTGTATTGTCATAGAGGGTAACCTGCACCTCGTCGGCGCCGCTTACCACCTGGTTGTTGGTAACGATAAAACCGTCTTCAGAGATTATTACGCCTGAACCCACTCCCACCTGGTCCTGGGGAGTATTGGCAAAACCGAAGAAATAGTCGAACATAGAGGGAGCCTGCTGGCGGGCTTTCTTGACCACTTTGACATATACACCAGAATTCACGGCAAGCTCAGCTGCGTCGCTGAAATATGTGCCGGTCATCACGTCGCCGTCGGCACGGACAGTCCTGCGGTTCTGAATATTATTGTTCTGTTC
>JAFYZI010000099.1 GCA_017548725.1 Bacteroidales bacterium | reverse complement strand
GGGGGAGGTGCGTCTCGTGGCGCCCTTCGACAATCCGGACGCATTGCGCGGCCTGGAAGGCTTCGACTACATCTGGCTGATCTGGGAGTTTTCTCTGAACGGACCTTCTGACAATCTTACGGTGCGCCCGCCGCGCCTCGGCGGGAACGAGAGGGTCGGCGTGTTTGCCAGCCGTTCGCCTTTCCGCCCGAATCCGCTGGGCCTGTCCAGCGTGCGGATAGAATACATAGAGGCTGACAAGGGGATTATCCATGTGCTCGGGGCTGACCTGGCCGACGGCACGCCCATCTATGACATCAAGCCTTACGTAACTTATGCCGACAGCCACCCGGAAGCCAGCAGCGGTTTTGTGGACGGCAACGGCTGGAAGGCGCTGGAGGTTGAGGTGCCGGAGACTTTGGCTGCGGAGTTTTCGCAGGAGGACCTGGCGGCTCTCAAGCAGCTGCTGGCCTGCGACCCGAGGCCGCAATATCTGGACGATCCGCAGCGCGGATACGGCTTGTTTTTTAATGGCCGCAACGTGCGCTTCCGCGTGTCTGAAGGGGTTGTGTACGTGACGGGGCTGGATTAGAACCGGGCTATCTTCTGTCCGGAACCACAGCAAAGAATACTACAGGAACGTCACCGTCATTGAAGAATCCGTGGGTTTCGCCCTCTTCGCAATAATGCACCTGGCCAGCGCAGATGTCTTCCCGGATGCCGTCGGTCATGAAATGGCCCTTGCCCTGGATGACGAGGATTTCCTCGCTGTTGCCGAAGTGGGGATGCAGCCCGATGCTGGACCCGACGGGGATTGTGATCTGCATGACTTTGACCTTGCCGTCGGCGACAGCAGTCTTGATGAACACCTGGCCGTTTCCGCCTTTGAAATTGGGGTTGACGACAGCGTCGATCTTGTTGAAATCAATAACCATTATAGTGTGTTTTATTATTCGGGATTCTTGGAATCGAGCCAGATGGTCACCGGCCCGTCGTTGAGCAGGCTGACCTTCATGTCGGCTCCGAAAATGCCACGGCCGACCGGTTTGCCGAGGGCCTGCGACAGGGCGTCGCAGAATTTGCAGTACATCGGCTCGGAAATCTCGCCAGGGGCAGCATGGATGTAGGAAGGGCGGTTGCCTTTCTTGCAGCTGGCCATGAGGGTGAACTGGCTCACGCAGAGTATTTCGCCGCCGATCTCAATAACCGAACGGTTCATCACTCCCTCCTCGTCGTCAAATATGCGCAGGTTCACCGTCTTGCGAACCAGCCAGTCGATATCGCTGCCTTCGTCTTCCATCCCCACTCCGAGGAGCACCAGCAGGCCCTGCCCGATTTTGGACACAACCTTTCCGTCGACGGCCACGTCGGCATGCTTGACTCTCTGTATCAGCGCTCTCATTGTCTGTCTGGTTTGATGCGGCAGCAAAGATATCCAAATTCATCGAAACTTTGGTATCTTTGCCGGCCGATGGGAAGCATTTTCAAAAAGGAAAAGAAATACAAGCTCGGCATCGCCTTCAGCGGTGGCGGGGCTAAAGGGGCTTCGCACTGCGGTGCGCTGCAGGCTCTCTACGAGTTCGGCATCAAGGCTGACATCGTGGCCGGCACCAGCGCCGGAAGCATTGCGGCGACCATGTATGCTGCCGGCATGAGTCCTGTGGAGATTACCAACAATTTCACTACGATGGATTTCCGCGACCTGCTGGGCACCCAGCTGCCGAAAGGCGGCCTGTTCGACTCCAAGCCTCTGCTCAAGCATCTGCAGAAGATTATTCCCTATGAGAATCTGGAGGATCTGCCGATAAAGACCATCGTCGTGGCCACAAGCATCGAGAAGGGCCGGGCCTGCTTCTTCGAGAGCGGCGAGATCGCTCCGCGCGTTGCGGCGTCCTGCGCCATCCCTGTCATCTACCAACCGGTCAAGATCGACGGCGGGCACTATGTGGACGGCGGCGTGCTGATGAACCTCCCGGTGTCTGCCCTGCGCGACCGGTGCAAGAAGGTCATAGCCCTGAACGTCCACCAGGCCGGCGAGACGCCCTACCGCGACAGTCTGTACAGCATCGCCACCCGCTCGTTCTCGCTGATGTTCCTTTCAAACACTATGGAAGACGCCGCCCGGGCAGACATCCTCATCGACATGGCCACGTCTTCATACAGCGCCTACGATCTGAGCAATATCGAGTCGCTGTTCTACATAGGTTACAACACTGCAGTCAGGGTGCTCGAAGAGAATGGCTATAAGCGCTTGATGCCCCAGCAGAAGCTGGCTTTCCAGCGCAAGGAGAAGCCTCACACCAAGATCGACGACATCAAGGAGCGCGCCCAGCAGATGCTCGCCAAGTCCGAAGAGCTCAAGGAAGGCGCCCGCAAACTCATCACCGGCAGCAAGGCATAGACCGAACCAGGGACTTACACCAAAGTAGCCCCGCCGGTCCGTCAACCAGCAGACAAAAAAGCCGCATCGTCCGATGACCTTGCGGCTTTTATTATGTAATAATAAAGAGTTTTTTTCTTAACTTTAGGCGCGTTAAACTGACCTAAGTATTCATTAATTATATACCATGAAAAATTGTCGCATTCTTCTAATGATGGCGGCTGCTCTCAGCGTATTTGCGTCTTGCAATTTCGTGGAGTCGGATGTGGTGATTCCGGATGAGAGCAAGGCTATTTTTGAGTCGGGCATCTCGTTCGATTCTGGCGGATCGGGCGAGTACCAGACCGCTACAGTCCGCTTCACAGTCACTGACAGGTGGCTCACTCAGATTCCGGAAATTGTAACCAAGGCTCCCTTCTGGCTGGCCGTAAACCCTTCGAGTGGCATCGGCGGCGATGTGGAGATGCTCGTCATGGCCGAGCCCAACAACACCCATTATACTCGTGCCGCATCGGTGACGATTATCTGTGGCCCCATAACGAAGAGCTTTACTGTGACCCAGGCGGGAATTCCTGTCGAGCCATCAATAACTCTTGACAAGACTTCGGTATCTCTGGTAGAAGGTGAGAGTGTGACACTCAAAGCCACAATAGAACCAGAAAGCCTTATTTCAGAAGTGGTCAAATGGAAAAGCTCCGACGAGTCTGTGGTGACTTTGAAAGACGGCGGCAACAGAACCGCAGAACTGACTGCAGTCAAGGAAGGCAAGGCTACAATTACCGCTTCTTACCTTGGAGCAACAGCCACCTGCGAAGTGACGGTTGTCAAGAAAGTCGTGGAAGTTACAGACATTACTCTCGACAAGACTGAACTGGAGATCGTGACCGGAGAGAGCGAGATCTTGACAGCGACCGTCAAGCCTGACGACGCTACCGACCCGACCGTGACATGGAGCAGCTCCAACGAGAAGATTGCAACCGTAGTTGACGGCAAGGTGACCGGAGTCGCCGCGGGCAGCGTTACCATTACCGCCAAGGCTGGCGACAAGACAGCGACCTGCGCAGTGACAGTCAGCGAAGCAGTCATTCCTGTGACGGAGATTTCACTCGACAAGGAGAGACTGGAACTGACAGAAGGCGACACCGAGACTCTGACGGCGACCGTCAAGCCGGACAACGCTACCGACAAGAAGGTGACATGGAGCAGTTCTGACGAGAAGATTGCAACAGTAGTTGACGGCAAGGTAACTGCGGTGAAAGAAGGCACTGTCACCATCACTGCCAAGGCCGGCGACAAGACAGCTACCTGCGCGGTAGTAGTCAACAAAAAAGTAATACCGGTTACGAAAGTTACTCTCGACAGGACGAGCCTGTCCCTTGCCCCCGGCGAGACAGCCGAGCTGAAGGCTACAGTAGAGCCGGACGACGCTACGGACAAGACCGTGACATGGACAAGCTCGGACGAGGCAATAGCCACCGTGGTTGACGGAGTGGTAACAGGAGTCGCAGAAGGTGTCGTAGTCATCACCGCTACGGCCGGAGACAAGTCAGCCACCTGCGATGTGAAGGTCAGCGAGCCTTACATCCCGGTTGAGGAGCTTATACTTGACAAGACCAGTCTGGAGATGATCAAGGGTGATACGGAAATCATCACGGCGACTGTGAAGCCGGACGACGCTACAGAGAAGAAGGTTGAATGGAGCAGCGCCGACGAGAAGATAGCAACCGTCGACGAGAACGGTAAAGTGACGGCAACAGGCGCAGGAGAAACCGTAATCACTGCGAAAGCAGGGGATCTAGAAGCTACCTGCTCAGTAATCGTAAAGATTCCCGTAGAAAGCATAACCCTCGACAAGACGTCGCTTACATTGAAGGTTGGCGCGACAGCGGTCCTGACGGCGACAGTCAAGCCCGACGACGCTACCGACAAGACTGTGACATGGAGCAGCTCTGACAATTCGGTTGCAACTGTAGACAAGACCGGCAAGGTGACCGGAGTGAAAGAAGGCAAAGCTATAATCACTGCCAAGGCCGGCGACAAGTCAGCCACTTGCGAAGTCACTGTCAGCAACTATGAGTTCAGTATCACTCCCACTGGAGCAGATGTTTCCGGCAACGGCGATGCCGTCAGCATTACGGTGACCTGCACCGGAGAGTATAGCTTAGGCGAAATGTCGCCCTGGATCAGCGAATACAGCAGGATTGACAACACCCACCTGTTCTCAATCAAATATAACCCCGGCGCTACACCCCGTACCGGAGAAATCAATTTCGTCGATTCCAATGGGACGGTATTGACTTGCATAGTGACGCAAGGCGTCCATACTCCGAACAATAACAACGGAGAAAATGAAGATATTGACGAGGGTGAAGATATAAACTGGTAAGTCATGAAAAAGAATTATTACTTGATATTTGGCGTTATCGCCATGGCCCTGACGGCATGTCAGACCATTGAAGAAGACTCCTTCGATTTCGGACTTACCGCAGTCATGGAATCGACAGTCCAGACCAAGACGAGTATGTCACCTGCCGAAGCCGGCGGATACAATGTCTTATGGTCTGACACCGACAAGATCGCAGTCTATCCTGACAGCGAGACCAAACCTTCCACTTTCACTCTTACCGGCGGAGCAGGAACGTCTAAAGCCACTTTCAGAGGAGATGTCTATGGCGATACTTATACCGCGTTCTACCCTGAGAACATGCTGGTTTCCCGAAACGGTAAGATTTTGAAGATCAACCTGCCCGAGGAGCAGACTTATATCCCCGGCACTTTTGCCACAGAGGCATATCCGATGGCGGCTTTCAGCAGATCGAAAATGCTGCAGTTCAGAAATCTTTGCTCAGTGATGCGCGTTTCTCTCAAAGGCGTCGCGAAGGTCGACAAACTGGTGTTCATGCCTCTTGATCCTTCAGAGAAGGTCAGCGGAGCAGCGACCGTGGATCTCAGTAATCCTGATGCGCCTGTGCTTACCATGGACGCCGGCGCCAGCAACTCTGTCACCCTGAATGTTGACGGCGGAGTGCAGTTGTCCGAGACAGAAGCCACCGACTTCTATCTGATTCTGCCGCCGCAGATTTACGCCGATGGCTTTGTCGTGCAGATATATACCGGTGACAGATTCTACGCAAAGAGGTACAGGAAAGACTTCGCAATGGAGCGCTCGAAGATGCACAAGGCATCCCTCGTTACATACAACGGTCCTTCACAGGCGAACAAGTGGCTGACTTTCACTACCCGGGGAGTGTCATCAATTACTATGGACAATATCAACGGCAACGAGCCGACGCTGTATTATTCATACGACACTGAGAATTGGGAGCAGTGGGATTATTCTGCACTTGCCTTCTCTGTCGACTCTCCTCTTTATCTGTGCGGCGACAACCCGGACGGTTTCAGCCATTCTCAGGATACGTATAGCAAGTTTACGGTTCCGGTCGGGGCGGTTACAGGCGATAATTTCTCCGTCAGGGGAGATATCATGTCACTGATCAACAAAGATGACGATGTTCTGGTAATTCCTTCAGAGTATTGCTTCACCAATTTGTTCTATGACTGCGATAACCTTAGGAGCGGTCCTGACCTTACTGCCACCGAATTGAAAGCATACTGCTACGCAAACATGTTTGCGGGTTGTGAAAATCTGGCGACAGCTCCTTCACTTCCTGCTTCTACGCTGGCTGAGGGATGTTACAGTTCGATGTTCTCAGAATGTTCTTCTTTGACAGAGGCTCCGCTGCTTGCAGCGACGACATTGGCTGATTTCTGTTATGAAGGCATGTTCTACGGCTGTTCAAGCCTGCAATATGTCCAGGAGACGCTCCCGGCCATGACAATGGAAGACGGGTGCTACGCTGATATGTTCGCTTCCTGCGTGAGTCTTGCCTTTACACCTATGCTTCCTGCTACTTCACTGGCTCCGAAATGTTATTCGGCGATGTTCAATGGGTGTTCAAACCTGACAACTACGTCTACACTGCCGGCTACCAGCCTGGATGAATATTGCTATCAAATGATGTTCAAAGACTGCATTTCACTCGAAAGCGCCCCTGTACTTCCTGCTACTACACTGGCCGAAGGGTGCTACATGTTTATGTTCTCCGGATGCACAGGTTTGTACCGTGTTGAATGTTATGCGACCGATGTCAGTGCCACAGATTGTACGACAGGCTGGATGGAAGATGTCCCGCAGGACGGTACTTTCATTAAAGATAAAGATATGCGCGACTGGGAAGGCGGTGCCAACGGAATGCCGTACGAGTGGTTTGTTGAAAACAGTGACCAGTCCGTTTTTGCAGTCAACTATCTGATATTTTTTGCCGATCCGACGCAAGCTTCAGACGACTGTCGTCTTTCTTTGGACAATTACGGAGGAAACGCTCCTATAGTGTATTATTCATACGACGCAACCAACTGGAAGCTTTGGGACTACAGTGACGCTCAATTCTCAGGCAACGATGTGCTGTATATCTGCGGCGACAATCCTGACGGATTCAGCAAGAGCTGCAGTGAAATTGGTAACAGTGATGATGGCGTATTCAGTTCATTCAATAAAACAGAAGAAGGATATAATACGCCGTTCCATGTGGTAGGAGACGTGATGTCTTTGATTTCCAAGGATGTAGAAGTGACGACTATACCGTGCGACTATTGTTTCTGCAGGTTGTTCAAGGGTACTCCTTCTTTGAAGGATGCTCCAACCCTTTCTGCAACTACACTGACAAAGCATTGCTATGACCGGATGTTCAGTCAGGCCACTGATCTTACGAGCCCGCCTGAGGGGTTGCCGGCTACCATGTTGAAAGACAGTTGTTACTTCGCAATGTTCGAAGGATGTTCTCAAATTACCTATGCCCCCGAGCTGTTGGCGACAACGCTGGCAGATGGATGCTATCATAGTATGTTCTCTGGTTGCTATGCTCTGCAAGAGGCTCCGGAACTACCTGCGACGACGCTTGCCAAGGCTTGCTATCAAAGTATGTTCAACGGTTGCGGATCTCTTACTGATGCTCCTGAGCTGCCTGCCACAGAACTGGCTGAGGCATGCTATTTTAAAATGTTCTCTGGTTGTGGAGAGTTAGTCAATGCTACCGAGCTTAGTGCGATGACGCTGGCCCCCAAATGCTATTGGCAAATGTTCTATAATTGTAAAAAACTTCAGGCTGCTCCCGATCTTCCTGCAACAACCCTGGCTCAGGACTGCTATACCTCTATGTTCTCAAGGTGCGAAAATTTGACTGTTGCCCCTGAGGTACTTCCCGCAACAACCCTGGTGAAGAGCTGCTATAACGAGATGTTCTATGGATGCAAGAATCTTGAAGTTGCGCCTGAATTGCCTGCGACCACGCTGGCAGATGGATGCTACTACTCGATGTTCAATGGGTGCAGTAAGTTGCATAACATAAAGTGTCTGGCAACAAATATAGATGCAGACAATTGCGTGACTAATTGGGTACAAGGTGTTGCTTCTTCAGGATGCTTCGTCAAGGCTCCGGCCATGGCTTCATGGACGACAGGTGTTAGCGGTATTCCTGCTGACTGGATCGTAATGAATGACGGCGATACTCCAAGCGGAGGAAGTGAGGGTACTTCAGACGAGGACTGGAACTAATGTAGAGGGTTATCGGTTATGAGAGCCAAAAGTTTTATCCTGCTAGCCCTTGCGGCTGTGGCGGCGCTGTCATGCAGCGTGCGGGAAGATGACATGATTTTTACTGGCGGAACGGTAAGCTTCAAGGCAACGCTTGCCGACGCTCCGTTCACCAAGACGGTGTTGCAGAGCGACGGCTCCGTTTATTGGAGCCCGGGCGACGCCATCAACCTTTTCTATGGAGCAACCGGCTCTGCCCGCCTGGATGCGGACAACACGGAGCCTGCGGCGCAGACCAGCTTCACGGGTACGCTGGAAGGCTTTGTGCCGGACGGCAGCAGCTATTTCTGGGCGGTGTATCCATATAATGAAGCGAACAGTTTCGACGGAAGTGCGGTGACGCTGACTCTGCCTGCAGTACAGACGGCAGTAGCCGGCACTTTCGCCGACGACCTGTTCGTGACGATGGCGCATTCGCAGGATTATACGCTGCAGTTCTACAACGTCTGCGGAGGAGTGAAGTTCTCGGTAGCCGGCGAAGGCATCAAGTATGTGACCTTCAAAGGTAATTCGGATGAGATTCTGGCTGGAAAAGTGAAGGTGGGTCTTGATGAAGAAGGGAAGCCGCAGGTGAAGGAGGTAGTGGACGGCAAGAAGGAGATCCGCGTGGATGCTCCGGGCGGCGGCACTTTCGAGACCGGAAAGTGGTATTATGTCGTGGCCTTCCCCGATACTCTGGCTTCCGGCTATACGATGTCGTTCTACGATGAAAAGCTGCTCGCGGAGCGCATAGAAAGCAAAACGGTCACTATCAAGCGTTCGGTGTGGGGCAAGCTCACTGAAGCCGACGATGTGGCCATCACCGCCACAAAGTGGCTTACCTTCACTTCCGAAGGGACGACGACGATATCTCTCTTGAATCAGGGTGATAATGCTCCAGTGCTGTATTATTCTACCGACCATACCAACTGGACCCAATGGGACTATTCTGAGCTCACTTTCACCAGCAGCGCTCCGCTCTATCTCTGCGGCGACAATCCCGGCGGTTTCTGTCCCAGCGTTACGAAATACAGCAAATTCGTTGGTTCCGGCAGCAAATTCAGCGTCTCTGGAGATATAATGTCGTTGTTGTCTTATGATAAAGATATCAAGGAGATACCGTGCGATTACTGTTTCGGTCATATGTTCGATCGCTGCAAGTTATTGACAAAAGCGCCTGATCTCCCTGCGACAACCCTGGCTCCAGGGTGCTATTTTGAGATGTTCCATGGATGCGAAAGTCTGGAGACCGCTCCTGTCCTTCCCGCCACCAGACTTTATAACTGGAGCTATGCCTATATGTTCCAAGGTTGCTCCAATCTGAATTATGTGAAGTGTCTCGCTGAAGATATCGATACTATAAGCACGTATTATTGGCTTGATGCAGTCAAGTCTTCCGGTACCTTCGTCAAGGCGTCAGGAATGACTGGCTGGTCTTCTGGCGAAAGCGGCATCCCTGCCGGCTGGACTATCGAGAATGCAGAATAAGATATGAAAACAAATAGTATAATCCTGCTTGCCCTTGCGGCTGTGGCGGCGCTGTCGTGCAGCGTACGGGAAAATGACATGAATTTTACTGGCGGAACGGTAAGTTTCAAGGCGACGCTTGCCGACGCTCCGTTCACCAAGACGGTGTTGCAGAATGACGGCTCCGTTTATTGGAGCCCGGGCGACGCCATCAACCTTTTCTATGGAGCAACCGGCTCTGCCCGCCTGGAGTCGGACAATACTGAGGCTGCGGCGCAGGTGAATTTCACCGGCACGCTGGAAGGCTTCGTGCCGGACGGCAGCAGCTATTTCTGGGCGGTGTATCCCTATAATGAAGCGAACAGTTTCGACGGAAGTGCGGTGACGCTGACTCTGCCTGCAGTTCAGACTGCGGTGGCCGGCACGTTCGCCGACGATCTGTTCGTGACGATGGCGCATTCGCAGGATTATACGCTGCAGTTCTACAACGTGTGCGGCGGAGTGAAGTTCTCGGTAGCCGGCGAAGGCATCAAGTATGTGACCTTCAAAGGTAATTCGGATGAGATTCTGGCTGGAAAAGTGAAGGTGGGTCTTGATGAAGAAGGGAAGCCGCAGGT
>JAFYZI010000098.1 GCA_017548725.1 Bacteroidales bacterium | reverse complement strand
CCTTTTGTTGAAATACCTTGTGTATGCATAACGACACCGGAACATCAGTTCTTTCAGAGAAGTGGTCTGGACAAGGAAATGGTAATGTGTCGTAAGAAACCCTTCGGCAAAAAGTCTCGACTCAGTACATATCGCTGCCGTAGCGAGACAATTGAACCCCATGTTCAGATCCGCCACGCTGCGAAACATTACCTCTTCGTGCGAAGAGAGACACACATGATATATCTTGGTCTTTTCCATATTCCAGCCGCAATATAGAAAAAGCCCCCGTCAAACCATGTCCCATAACGACAAAATATGTAAGCATTTCTAAATCTGTATTTTGCGAATCCTAGAAAGAAATATGGCATCAGATATAGATTTCTGAAAACAGGAAGTGTGTTGTTGAAAAAAGCTATAAGAACCTGCAGCAGAACGTGACCAGCAACTCTACGACAAACCAATATCAAGGCCCTACGGTTATACAAAAGCCCTACGGTCTTTCTCCCAACGGATAACATCGTGAGCGCGGATGGTACGGTATCATTCTGCCGACATTTGTTATCCTTCCACGGTATGAGAGTTAGATGCTAAAGTCTAATACCAAGGAGTACTTTTCTTAGAAAAGGGCATGTTTTGGCTCCGCAATATGGGAGTTATGGCTTTAAGTCGCATACTGCGGAATAGCAGCTTCGTGGCAGCATGCCTATGGCAACTGCATAGTTAACCCACTTTTTGCGCCCCTCCGTCCCTTTCTTTGCTCGGCAAAAACAGACTTATTGTAGACACTAAAGATAGAATTCAGATATTTTTTGTTTTTCTTGAAATAACGCCAAGGCTGTTTATCGGCTTTGTCGGAACCATCTTTTAGATTGATACGCTGATTTGCTTAGGGAATAATGTAATTTTGTACAGACATAAACAGTATTTCAAAAATGCCGTCGCTGGAGATAGAAAGAAAGTTCCTTGTGTCTGGAGACTTCATGCCTGAGGTCTTCCAGTCAGACCATATAGTTCAGGGTTATCTCAATTCATCATCTGAGCGCACTGTCCGAGTGCGTGTGCGGAATGATGCAGGATACATCACCATCAAAAGCCCCTCTTTCGACGGGGGCCTCAGCCGCTTTGAATGGGAGATGGAGATTCCGGTCGAAGACGCCCGCAAGTTGCTGGCACTTGCCGAGCCCACGGTCATCGATAAAACTCGGCATCTGATCCATCATCCAGACGGCATCCACACCTGGGAGGTCGATGAGTTCCACGGCGCCAACGAAGGCCTCATAGTCTGCGAGGTCGAACTCGGCTCACCCGATGAAGTCGTTGCTCTCCCTGACTGGCTCGGCCCCGAAGTCACCGGCGACCACCGCTATAGCAATTCCTACCTCTGCCAGCACCCTTATTCTACTTGGTAAGAGCTTATTCGGCTCGGAAGTAGGCGGTGTCGGGGATATTGCGGAAGGAAGGGGCGTCTTTGGCGCGGAGAGCGATGGCGGCGCTGTCCCAGTTCGAGGGAACTCCGCCGATGATGTGGCCCAGGAACACAATCTTCACCTCATGTAGGCCGGCCTCGAGGACGAGACAATTGTCGCGGCGGCTGTATCGCTTCACCTCATTGTTGTTGTCGATGACAAGACGACCGTCGATCCACACCTCGTTATTATTCGATGAAATATAGTAAGTGTCGGTAGCGTCGATCTGCACATAACCCTCGGCTATGGCAGCATACTGCTTCACGTCGCGCAAGTGCGCGTCAGTAGCAGACTGCGCGCTGATCTCGCGAAGCCTGGTGATATTCTTAGGCGTCCAGACGCGCGGCGCAGCCTCAAGCTCAGCAGTATTGAAGAACTCGCCCGGAGTCGTCCTCATCGCCAGACCCTGAACCAGAGTCCCGGCAGGCTTGACGGCCGGCAGCGGATCCATCTTGACGACAGAAATAGTACGCACGGCGCTCATCTCGCCCGTAGGCAGCACAGAGCGGATCTTCAGAGTAGCATTGTCGGTGAAATGCAGCGGAGCGGTGTACTCGCGACTACGCGCAGAAGGTTCCTTGCCGTCGAGAGTGTAGACCATCTTCACAGGCCTTGTAGTCGTGAAAGTAACAGTGACAGAATCGGGGAAGGCCACAGTATTGCAGGAACCGCCCGGCTGCTCAGGCAGCGGAATGTGATAATAGATATGGTGCATGTCCAGCCTCAGGTGCGCGTCGTCGAGCCTGCGCAGGAAATCATCCCAGTCCTTGTTGGCCATCTGGCTCCATGCAATCTCGCTGACAGCCACGGCACGCGGCCATGTGCGGTACTCAGTCACAGAATCAGTGTAGAAATACTCCGACCAGGTGTTGCACTGCACGCCGAGCACATAATCCTGAAGCCCGAGCGAAGCTACCTCGGCAGGAATAGGGTCGTAAGCATAGACCCTCTCCATAGTGAAGTAATTGCCGATGCCCACCGGCTCGATCTTGCGGTCGCCCTGATAATAATCGAGATACATACCGTCGCTCGAAGGAGTCATGATCACCTGGTGGCCATGCTCGGCGCCAGTGATGCCGCCCTGCAGACCCCTCCAGGACATGATGATAGCCGACGGGTCGATGTCGCCCTCGAGGATCTCGTCCCAGCCGATGATGCGCTTGCCCTTGCCGTTGAGGTACTTCTCGATGCGGCGCACCACATAACTCTGGAGCCTGTCCTCATTGGTGAACTTGCTCTCGTCGCCAGCCAGATGCTCGTCGCGGATACGCTTCTGGCAGAGAGGACATTTCTCCCACATCTCCCTGGGACACTCGTCGCCGCCGATGTGGAAGAGCTCGTAAGG
>JAFYZI010000097.1 GCA_017548725.1 Bacteroidales bacterium | reverse complement strand
GTCCCACGGGTCGAAGCCGAGTACCAGGCCGGCCATCTCTTCGTATGTGAGGACAGGGATGCCCTGGCCGTCGCCGCCATAGGTCTTGCCGGTCTGCTCCGCGATGACATATTGCCAGCGGTCCAGGAAGTAAGGGCAGCCGGGGCAGTTTGTCACAATGAAATCAGGATGGTAGGGCTCCATCGACTCGAATTTCTTGTGAGTATTGGATACGGAATAGCCCCTGTTGGCCTTTACGTGGTACTGGCGGAAACCGTAGCCGCAGCAGTGACGGCGCTCGGGATAGTCTATCACGTTGCCGCCCCATCTCTCGGCCATGCCGACGAGCACGTAGGGGTATTCGGCTCCGCCGACGCCTTTGGACGGGAACATCTTGGCATAGTGGCAGCCGATGTGCTCCACAACCTTCAGCGGCTCTCCGGTGAAACGGTTCACCAGCTTGTATTTGGCTTTTTCTGCAATCTCGTCACGGAACTTGTAGACCAGGTCGCTGGAGTGCGCCAGATATTTGGGAATGTTGAACTCACGGCGGCAGGCCTTCCAAAGGTTCTCGCGGATGCGCTCCAGCACTTCAGGCATCTCATGCCAGGTCTCGAGCGTCTCGCAGTAGAGACCGAAGGAAGTGATGCAGCTGCAGGCATAGTTCTCGTAGCCGGCTTCGGTCATAAGCGCGAACTGACGCGCAATGATGGTCATCTGGGTCTCCTGAGGGATGCATTCCTGATGGTAGGCTATGCCTCCGCAGGTGGTGTGGTGAGGAGTTTCATAAATGTCCTTGCCCAGTTCGTCCCTAAGGATTCTGAGGAAGGTGACTTCCGATGCCGGGAAGAAATTCTGACGGATGCAGCTGCGGACATAGAACCAGTGGTCGTCCGGAATCTCTTTATGGTAGTCAGCCCAGACTTTTTGTTTTCCTTTATATATCATCGTAGAAACTCCTATTCGTTAGTATGTCCTTTTCCGACATAGTTGAAAGCCCTCTTGCAGTATTCGTCCATGTCGAGCCCCATCTCCTCGGCCTTGCGGCGGGAGGCCTCCTCGACAGTATTCATCCTTTCGGTTGCACCAGTAACGTCAAAAATAGCCTTGAGTTCGTCGAGGGACTCCTTCGGAATCTTGCGCAGCACGCCGGGGCCCTCATGCTCCAGGTTGCTGCCGAGACGCTTGTGCACCTCATCGAGGTTCTCGCCGATCCATTTGCCGATAGTGCCGGACTCGGGATGGTCTTCGTATTTGAAGGTGCGAGGGTAGACGCAGTAGCCGTAATTGAGGATGTTGCCGCAGAGAGCACGCTGGAGGGGGAGCTGCTGGCGGCCTTTCTCGCTTTCAACGAAATAGCCCATGTCGATGCTCAGCGAGCGCAGGGCCATGACAATCTGCCCTGGAGCGTTCTTGCGCGGGCAGCGCGTCATGCAGGACATGCACTCGCCGCAATACCAGATGGTTTCGCTCTTGAGCAATGCCTCGATGGCTTCATCGTCCTGGCTCTGGACGATGTTGACAATATTCTTCGGACTGTATTTGTAGAATTCGGCAGCAGGACATACGGACACGCAGACACCGCAGTTCATGCAGGCTTTGAGCCACTCCTTGATACGGATGTCCTTGGCAAGCCGTTCGTATAACTTTCCCATGGTTTAGTTTTAGTGGTATCAAATGTCGTCATTTTTCCCGAATTACATGTAAAAAAAAGCATTCGCTTGTAACGAATGCTTTATTTCTTACGTAAAAATGCTTTCTAATGGTCCTTGCGGAAGAGAGCCAGACGCTCAGCCAGCAGCGGGATGTCTTCGTTGGGAATAAGGGAACTGCAGGCGCGCAGGCCTTCGCGGGTGCTGCCGCAGGTCCATAGCGAGATGGCCGAGATGCCGTAGTACAGCAGCTCCTCTACCAGTTCTGCTCCGGTGAAACCGGGATAGCCGAAGGTGAAGTAGAAACCGTCGGCTACATCCTCGTCGAGGTCCTTGTCATAAGTTATCACAAAGCCGTTATCGGTCAGGGCTTTCTTCATCAGCTTTGCCTTGCGGCCGTACTCCATGACGTCGTCGCGGTAGTTGTATACACCGTCGCTGGCAGCCTTGAAAAGAGCGCTGAGCGCATACTGGGCGGAGTGGGATGTGCCTGAGCTCAGGGGGTGCAGGCCTCCGAAGACTATCGCACTGCGGAAGGTGTCAGCATTGAAGAAGCGGAGCAGGTCGGGATAGTGACGTTTTGCAAGCTTGTCAGCTATGGCCAGTATGGCTACGCGCTCGCCGGCATAACTGAAAGCCTTGGAGCTCGATATAAGGAGTATGTAGTTGTCGGTGTACTTGCCCACAGTCGGCTGGAAGGGCGGTACGCCCGGGTGGCTGTAGTCCTTGCGGAAGTCCATCCCGAAGTAAGCCAGGTCCTCGATTACGATGATGTCGTATTTGGTAGCCATTTCACCGATGATGCGCAGCTCTTCTTCAGTCAGGCACACCCATGAAGGGTTGTTGGGGTTGGAGTAGAGCATGCTGTGGATGTTCCCTTTCGAGAAAATGCTCTCCAGCTTGTCGCGCAGCTTCTCGCCGCGGTAATCATATATGTCGAAAGCCTCAACAGGGATGCCGAGCACCTTGTTCTGATATTTGTGGACAGGGAAGCAGGGGTCTATGAAGAGGGTGGTGTCGCGTTCAGCGCGGGTCTTGCTGCAGATCATGAAAGAGGTGAAAGCGGCCTGCATCGAACCGACGGTGGGGAGGCAGTTCTCTCCGGAAATCTCCAGGTCGAGGAAGTTCTTTATGAAGCGCGAGGACTCTTTCTTGAGCTCTTTTGTGCCGTCAATGTCGGGATAGTGACCTGCAACGCCTTTGCGCAGGGCCTCGATCTGGGCTTCAATGCCTATCTGGGCGGCCGGCAGTCCCGGGTTGCCCATCTCCATGTGGATGAAATGCACACCTGACGCTGCCTCGATGTTTTCTGCAAGTCTTTTGATTTCTCGGATGCCGGATTTGCCTATGCAGGGCAGTCCGCTTTGTCTGAACTGTTCGCGAGCCGTTTCAACGGGTACTGGATTATATTTCATCGTCGCTTGCGATTAATCGGGACAAATGTAAGAAAGATTTTATACAAAAAAGCTTCGCTGATGGCGAAGCTCTGTCGGGAAGAGGTGACTCGAACACCCGGCCTCTGCGTCCCGAACGCAGCGCGCTAGCCAACTGCGCCACTTCCCGTATGTTCTGAGAATCAATATGTCGGGAAGAGGTGACTCGAACACCCGGCCTCTGCGTCCCTAACGCAGCGCGCTAACCAACTGCGCCACTTCCCGTGTTTCGGACTGCAAATGTAGCAATTTTTATGAAACCGAGAAAAAATTGTTGTGTTGTTAAACATTTATATCCGTTTGTAAACGTTTAAATACATTTAATTCTTACCGGACGTGTTCGTTTGAGTACGGTTTTTGATAATTTTGCCCCAGAAGAAAAAAAGAAGCGTATGAAAAAGTTCAGAGTATTGTTGCCTGCCTTGATGATGATCGTCGCCCCGATGATGGCCGGCGCGCAGGCGTTCAGCAAAGATGACCCCATAGGTGCAGAGCAGACATTCGTCACGACCGAAGCTGCCGGATGGGTAAGTGAAAGAGCCACCTATAAGATAATTGACAAGCAGGAGTCTGCCGGCAGGACTACTCTGACTCTTTCTGCCAAAAGCAGCGTCAGGGCCGCCAAGGATTCCACGCCTGTCGAGACAAACCTGACCCTTAAGATGATATATACCCCTTCCAGCATCATTATCCCTAAGGAGAATTTCTCCAGCGCCGTAGGGGAACTTGAAGATTTGTTCCAAGGCAAGAAAGTCACGATTAAGTTTAGCGGCGACGATCCTGCAACTCCGATGGACCTGAAAGTAGGGCAGAAGCTGCCCGATACCGAGGTCAAGGCCGACATCAGCATCGAAGGCATCAAGGCCAAGATGAACTTGAAGAGCACTGACCGCCGCGTTACAGGCCAGGAGCGTGTAACTGTACCTGCAGGCACTTTCGACTCCTTCGTAATCGAAGAAACTTCTACAGCAAAGGTTGTCATACTCATAATCAGCGACACCGAAAAGACTACCGAGAAGTCGTGGGTAGTTCCCGGCAGAGGTGATGTCAAGACAGTGACCTACGACAAGAAGGGAAATCTGACGTCGACTACCGAAATGATTTCATTTACGAAATAACATTTACATTTTATTTCTTATATTTGTACCGCTTTCAGGTTCCGTCAAGTCTAACCGCCTGACGGATTAAAAGGGAAACAGGTGAAAGACCTGTGCAGTTCCCGCTGCTGTAAGCTCCAGCCCTCAAGGGCTGAACATCCCCGGCACTCACTGCCACTGACTTTTGTCGGGAAGGCGCCGGTGAAGGAGCAAGCCAGAAGACCTGCCTGCAAGCGGCAATGTTTTTACTGCCTGCGGGTATATGGGCGTAAGAATTAGAAGACGGTGTTCCAATCTTTTCATTCTACCTGCGTGCAGTGTAACATTGCAACTGCTTGTGCAATTGTTTTTAATAATATAGAAATGAAAAGATTCTTCAAAATCATGGTTGTAGTCGCCGTATGTGTTTTCACCATCACATCGTGCTATGACGACTCTGCTCTCAAGACTTCAATCGCCGACCTTCAGAAACAACTTCAGGAAGTCAATACTGTATTGAACGACCTCAAGGACGGCAAAGTCATCAAAACTGTCACTCCGACCGAAAATGGTTTTACGTTTACAATGAGCGACGGCTCTACAGTCGATGTCAAGAATGGTAGCGACGGTACTCCGGCTTCAGTTATCGAGACCAGCCTCTGGAGCGGCACTTCAGTCTTCGACCTTGGCAAGGTAAAGACTTTCCCGATTGACATCAAAGGCGTCGATATCGTGGATGCATTCCCGCCCGCAGGATGGGCAGCTTCTCTTGAGAACAATCTCCTCATTGTGACTGCTCCCAGGAATCCAGACCTGGCAAGGCGCGGCAGCGTGATGGTAGTGGCAACCAGTGGAAACAGTCTCGTTGTAATGACTGTATCGGTAGCCCTGAACGTCCTTGATGTAAACGGCAGCTACTGGGATGCACTCATCGACTCTCCTCAGTACGGCGGCCCGCTGCTCTATGGTGAGTATGATGAACAGTCATGGAGCTATCATGCCGACTACAAATGGGAGGATCCCATCACCGGTCTGGAATTCAGAGGCTTCCCTGAGTACTGGGGCTCTGTATGCTTCTCTTCAGGCGGCGAGGTTATTTCCAACTATGTAAGACAAAACCCTTACCATGCCGACTATAACAGACAGCTGGAAGTGCCCGTAGCTCCTCCGACTGGCAACAACTTCATAGTACACTTTGGTGATGACAATCTCAGCAGCCCCAAGTCTTACCTCTATTTCAAGGACGGCAAAGCCAAGAGGATTACCAGCATGAAAGTTATCCCCACTAACTATCTGATCAGTTCATGCGTTTATGGTGACGACTTTTTCGGACCTCTCAGTAGCGACGGCTTTATCAAAATTATCATCAGAGGATTTGATTCAGATAATCATGAGTTTGTTCTTATGGAAACGCTCCTGGACGGTAAGGATGTAGCAGCCTACAAGAAGGGTACGAAGTTTCAGTGGAAGACACTTGACCTGTCCTTCATGGGCCCGATCAAGAAGATTGGATTCGAGGTTTCCGGCTCTCATGACTGCTATAACGATTATGGCTTCGCAGCCCCTGCATATTTTGCATATTGCGACCTTGTCGTAGAGGAATACGAAGAAGCTGAATAATAATAAGCTGATATTATTTGTTGTTGGGATTCCCTTCCGGTTGCGGCCGGGAGGGAATCTGAATAATTGTACTTTTGAAGCGTTCATATATATATGCGGCGGTCAAATCTCATACTTCTTGTAATTGCGTTGTTGATGACGGCTTCCTGCAACTGGAACGAAGTCATTCACGACGTGATTCCCATGCCTCCGGAGATTACTCTGGACAGTGGTTCCGCCGTATATACCGTAATGGTGTCAGAGGAGTTGACCGTATCTCCGACCTACCGCTATGTCGAGGGTGCCGCATTTTCGTGGACATGTGACGGCAAGCTGATATCTTCTGACCCTGTCCTTCGCTATACTGACACTCTGGCCCATACTGTCTTCATCCAGATAACTGTTACAAATGAGTTCGGAAACGCTTCTGATGAGATTCGCGTGGATGTGAAAGCTCTGCCTCCGGAGCCTGACCCGGAACCGGAGCCGGAGCCCGACGAGGATTTCTGGGTATTCCCGCAGACTGTCTTCAATGTCAGTCTGGGCCGCAGCATATTGCTTAAGCCGTATGATATCAAGAAAGACGACGGTGCGTCCTTCGTATGGACTGTAAACGGCGTTCAAGTCCAGGACGCCGCATCTCCCGGATATGTCTTCGAGGCAAAGCAGGAGGGGAGCTATGAAGTCTGTGTTACACATGGCAAACTGTCGCAGGCTCTTACGGTCAACGTGTGTCCGGCTGAAGGCGCCTTCTACAGGCCGGCCGGGGCATCCAGCGCAGCTGAAGTCAGCAAGATTTTCGAGTTCACTCCGGCTCCGGGCCAATACGTCAACGAGGATTATACTGCATACACTTCAGAAGAGGCTATAGCTTATGTCATGATGCGCTTCGCTGAAGTGAAATACGTGTCTCTCGGCGGCTTCGGGGGCTGTATGGTGGCCGGTTTCGACCACAGCGTCGACAATACGGGTGAATTTGATATCGGCATCGTATCTCACCTGTCGCAAGAGTATACCGAGGCCGGGATTGTCTGGGTTATGCAGGATGAGAACGGCGACGGACTGCCGAATGATACATGGTATGAACTCAAGGGTTCTGACACTTTCGCCGAGACTACCATTCATGACTACAGCGTTACATATTACAGGCCGTCATCGCCTGGCATGTCTGTGCAGTGGACCGACAATCAGGGCGGCAGCGGCAAGGTAAACTACATGACGGCATACCACCATCAGGACTGGTATTATCCGCTGTGGGTGAAGGAGGACCGTTACACCCTGCGCGGCACAATGCTCGAAGCTCACAACTATGACAAGTCAGGCAAAGGCACTTACTGGGTGAATCCTCCCTACGGCTGGGGCTATGTAGACAATTTCAACGAGACTGACATGCTTGGCAGCAAGGATACCAACCACTTCAAGATCAGCAATGCGATTCGCTATGACGGCAGTCCGGCCAACCTTAAATACATCGACTTCGTGAAGGTCCAGAACGCTCTCAACGCCAGCAGCGGCTGGCTGGGTGAGGTGTCCACCGAAGTATGCGGCATATTCGACTACAACCTCAAGAAATGAAAGCCTTCAAATCCATTCTGACTGCTGTACTGGTCACGGCTGCCGCTGTGCTGACGTCCTGCATGAAGTACGGCCCTTCGGAAGAAGAGGAGTTCAACATGGACCCTTCGGGTGAAGGCCTTTTCATCATCAACGAGGGCAACTACATGTACGGCAACGCTTCGCTGTCGTATTATGACCCTGCTGCCCGGAAGGTCGAGAACGAGGTGTTCTTCCGCGCCAACGGCTTCAAGCTGGGCGACGTGGCCCAGTCGATGACTATGGCCGACGGCATCGGATGGCTGGTGGTCAACAACTCCGGCGTGATATTCGGCATCGATCCCGTGACTTTCAAGGAGAAGCGCCGCATGACCGGGTTTACCTCTCCGAGGTATTTCCACATGCTCAGCCCCACTAAGGCTTATGTCACCCAGATATGGGACCCGAGGGTGTTCGTGGTCAATCCGGCCACATGTGAGACGACCGGCTATGTCACCACTGACATGGACTATGAGTCCGGCTCTACTGAGATGATGGTCGAATGGGACAGATACATAATCACGAACTGCTGGTCTTTCCAGAACCGCATTCTCAAGATCGACACTGCGACTGACGCTGTCGTCCAGAGTCTGGTCGTCGGCATCCAGCCGGAATCCATGGCGATGGCCTGCAACGGCAAGCTGTGGGTGCTGACCGACGGTGGTTTCAAAGACAGCGAATACGGATATGAGGCGGCCAGGCTGCTGCGCATCGATCCCGACTCTTTCAGGATCGAACAGTCTTTCTCTTTTCCGCAGGATGCTGTGGCTTCGAAGCTTACAGTCAGCGCAGAAGGGGATGAGCTATACTGGCTTGACGCTGGCGTATGGAAAATGGCCGTAGATGCCTCACATTTGCCCGTGAGGCCTTTCATATCGCG
>JAFYZI010000013.1 GCA_017548725.1 Bacteroidales bacterium | reverse complement strand
CGAAAAAAAAAAGTTTTTTCAGCCCGTGAAATAGAATTTTCAGGCCGTTGAAATAGAATTTCAGCCCGTGGAGATAGAATTCCACGCGCTGAAATAGAATTTTTAGGGCGTGAAAAAACATTTGTTAGCCGCAGTGCAGACATTTGTTAGTCGCAGAGTAAACATTTGTAAGCCACATTGCTAACATTTCCTGGTAAGAGTTTCATTTCTGATGGTCCTGCACATTTTTTTATGATTCTTTGCGCATCTTGGAAATAATGCTTATCTTTGCACGCAAAAGGTGATATGAGAATCATGAAACAGACAAGACAATGGATATGTGTGGCATTACTCGCCATTTTATGCGGCACAGGTGTACTGACATCGTGCGGCAAGGTGGATAGTATGGCAGTGGTCCGGACAACGAAGGATTATTTCTCTTCCTGGAACCAATGTGAGGCTCTGACAGCCTTGAAGGAATATGTGGAAGATGTGACCAACCAGAAGTCGGCTCACTATATCAGCGCAGAAGACCGTATTGTGACCATAGATATGGACGGTACCTTTGTGGGCGAACTCTATCCCACGTATTTCGAATACAACATGCTGGAATACCGTGCTTTGGACGATGCTTCGTACAAGGATAAGGCTCCGGAAGATGTGCGGCAGGCTGCACAGAATATCCGTGATTTTGTGCGCAAAGGAAAGGCGCTGCCCAGTCATTTCGACATGATTCACGCCCGTGCGGCGGCGAAAGCCTACGCGGGCATGACCATCGCTGAGTTTGATGCCTACGTGAGGGCGTATGCCGCTAAGCCGGCCAACGGATTCAAGGGAATGACCTACGGACAGAGCTTCTATAAGCCGATGCTGGAGGTGTTCGACTATCTGAGGGCCAATGGCTTTACCTGCTATGTAATCTCTGGTTCCGACCGTTTCATCTGCCGCACTCTGGTGGATTCCATCGGCTTCGCACCAAACAGGGTGATTGGTATGGATGTGTGGTATAAGGCGAGTGACCAGGGTGAGGAAGCCGGTGTGAACTATACCATGGGGCGTGAGGAGAAGCTGGTTCGTACGGACAGCCTGATTATCAAGGATCTGAAGACCAACAAGGTGCTGCAGATCTCGCAGGAGATTGGCAAGGTGCCGGTGCTGTCGTTCGGCAACAGCAGTGGCGACTGCGCCATGCACAACTACTGTCTCGGCAACAGCAAGTACCGTACGGCAGCTTTCATGCTTGTGGCCGACGATGATGCCCGCGACCATGCCGACCTGGCTGAAGGGGCCAGACGTGAGGCGTTATGGCGCAAAGCCGGATATTACGTCATTTCTATGAAGAACGACTTTAAGACAATCTACGGCTACGGCGTGGAAAAAACGGATTTCTCTTTTTGATTACTGTTTGAGGAGTGTCAGGCGTTGCTGGAGTGCCAGTGCCTGACTGCACTTCTCGGTATATTCATTCAGCTTGAGTGAGGTGGTGGCACGGATGTCACGGCTGGAGGCACCGATGCGGAAGGTGTAGGTGCCGGCCTCAGTGAGCCACTGCGAGTTGGCCTCGTCGAACGAGGCAAGGTCGCGCACGGGAATAGTCATCGTGAGGGTCTGACTCTCGCCGGGCTGGAGGGTGCGCGTCTTGGCGAAGGCCTTCAGCTCCTGAGCGGGCTTCTCCAGGCGGCCTTTCGGAGCCTGGACGTAGACTTGTGCTATTTCCTTACCAGCTACGGAACCGGTGTTCTTGACGATGATGCTTACCTCGACGGCATCCTTACTCTTGGCTTTGACGACGGGCTTGGCATATTCGAACGTGGTGTAACTCAGGCCGAAGCCGAAGGGATAGGCGACATTACGCTGGAAGGTGTCGAAGAAACGGTAGCCCACGTAGATGTCCTCGTCGTGATTGGTATAGTCGTAGCCCTGCACCTGGCCCGTGTAGCCTCTCGTCACCTCGTAGGTATAGAAGTCCATTGTGCCGGGATAGCCTTGGGTTGAGGGATGGTCGGTGGCGGCGAGGGGCCATGTCATGGTGAGTTTGCCTGAAGGATTGACCTTACCGGTGAGTAGGTCGGCGATGGAGTTGCCGCCTTCCATGCCGGGCTGCCAGGCGCAGAGGATGGCATCGGGATAGGCGCTCCAAGAGGCGGTCTCGATGACGGAACCGGAGTTGATGACGACGACGACGGGCTTGCCGGCCTGATGGAAGGCATTGCAGACGTCCTTGATCAGCGACAACTCTTCAGGGATGAGGTTGAACTCGGTAGCGATGTCGCGGTCGATGCCCTCACCGGCCTGGCGGCCGATGGTGATGATGGCGGCGTCGGCGGTGCTGACTTCCTTTTCTATGGCAATCGGCGAGATGCTGATTTCAGGATACTTCTGCTGGCCCATCATCTCGGTCTGGAACCACTTGGCGGGATGACGCTCGGCCTGGAACTTCACGCGGGCGTAGTCGATGTATTTGCGGTAGATGTCGGTAAGGACGGGCGACGACTTGATGCCGGCGTTCTCGAGACCCTGGAGCATGTCGACTACGTAAGGGGGATGCACACAGCCGGAACCGGTGCCGCCGGAAAGGAAGTCGTAGGAGTTTTCGCCGAAAAGGGCTACAGTCTTTGTTTTGCCGTCTTTCCAAGGCAAGGTGCCGTTGTTCTTCAGGAGGACAATGCCTTCGGCGGCACTCTGGCGGGTGATGGCAGCGTGGGCCTTGAAGTCGGGATTGTTGCTGGCCGGATATTTGTGGAAGCTCGGCGTTTTGACGATGTATTCGAGCATGCGGCGCACATTGCGGTCGACGTCGGCGATGGCGAGTTTGCCATCCTTTACGCCCTTGATGATTTCTTCAATCTGAGCGGGCTGGCCGGGCTCCATGAGGTCGTTGCCGGCCTGTACCTCGCGGGTGGTGGGCAGGCCTTCGCGGATGCCGATCCAGTCGGTCATCACGATGCCCTTATAGCCCCAGTCGTCGCGCAGGATCTTGGTGAGCAGATCGTGGTTGCCCATGGAGAACTCGCCGTTGATTTTGTTGTACGAGGCCATGATGGTCCAGGGATTGCTCTCACGCACCGCAATCTCAAAGCCGCGGAGGTAGAGTTCGCGGGCAGCACGCTGGGAGAGACGCTCATCGACAGAGGTGCGGTCTGTCTCCTGTGAGTTGACGGCGAAGTGCTTGGCAGAGACGCCTGCGCCCTGGCTCTGTACATCATTGATATAGGCGGCTGCAATCTTACCTGTGAGCAGGGGATCTTCGGAGTAATACTCGAAGTTGCGGCCGCAGAGGGGATTGCGGTGGAGGTTCATGCCCGGGCCGAGGATGACGTCGCAGCGGTATTCCTTGGTTTCGTTGCCGATGGCCTCACCTACCTGACCAACGAGTTCTGTGTTCCAGGTAGAGGCGAGACACGAGCCGATGGGGAAGGCGGTGGCATAATAGGTTTTATCGGTGCCCTTGCGGGTGGGGTCGATGCGCACGCCGGCAGGACCGTCGGTAAGGACGGTGGCGGGGATGCCTAGTCGGGGAATGGCCGGAGAAGTACCTGCGGCTCCTGCCACGAGGTCGGCCTCGCCGCCAACGACGGCTCCTGTGCCGAAGAAGTTGTTAGCACCGCCAACGAGTAGTTTGGCTTTTTCTTCAAGGGTCATGGCCTTGAGCACCTCGTCGATGTTATCGGCGCGGAGCTGGGGCTGAGCATTTGTTGTCATAACGAATGTGGTTGCTAATAAGCAGGTTGTTAGTAATTGTTTCATTATTGTTGATTTTTAGGGGAAGATGCGGAATTCATAACCCTCGTCCTTGAGCCATTGGAGGGCTTCAGGCAGGGCTGTACGGAGCTTGTCGATGCTCTTCAGTGAGTCGTGAAAGGTGATGATCGAGCCGTTGCGGGTGTATTTCTTGATATTATTGACCACATCCTGAGCGGTGAGCCACTTGGAGTAGTCGCGGGTGACGAGGTCCCACATCACTACCTTGAACTTACGGCTGAGCCAGGCATACTGGCCCATGCGCATCCAGCCGTGAGGCGGACGGAAGTAATGGCTGTGGATATAGGCGTTGGCTTTTTCTACGTTGTAGCTGTATTCCTTGATGGTATGGCGCAGTCCGCCAATATGGTTGTGGGTATGGTTGCCCACCTGATGACCCTCGGCCTTGATGCGTTCAAAGAGTTCCGGGTATTTCCGGACATTGTCACCCACCATGAAGAACGTCGCCTTCGCCCCGAAGTCCTTCAGGACATCGAGGATGAAAGGTGTGGCCTCCGGGATAGGACCGTCATCAAAAGTCAGGTAGACTGCCTTTTCATGACGGTCCATTCTCCAGTAGGCCCTGGGATAGAGCCAACGGAGGTAGATGGCGGGTTGTTCAATAATCATTCAGTCTTCCTCCCTTGGCCTGATAGAGTTTCAGGATGGCTTCCAGTTCAGTGTCACGCTGCTCACCCTTCTCATGATTGATATCGTCCTGCAGCTGTAGCAGCTGACCGAGGATATAGGTCTGGATCATGCAGTCGCGCTGGGCGCTCTCGAACCGTGAGCCGTCGAGTGAGCAGTACCACTTCATATACTGTACGGACTTCTTCCACAACTGGTCGATGACTTGCTGGCATTTCTTAGGCTGACTGGTTTCCTGATATGCTCTTGCAAGGTCGAGTGATCCGCCTT
>JAFYZI010000096.1 GCA_017548725.1 Bacteroidales bacterium | reverse complement strand
GCCGCCAAACTTCGAACCCCCGAGCGTCGATGACGCCCGGGGGTTTTTGTTTGGCGCCAACCCATGTACTGGGGCTCTGCCCCAAACCCCGCCGCTCCGGCCTGCTATCAGCACATGCTCCCCTCACGGCCTCCGCTAGCGCCTGCAGTCGCCTTTCCCCCGCGGCCTTGCGGCCGGCACGCAGAAGCGTGCTGCCCCGTGCCGATCCGGTCAGGGCTTTTTGTTTGAAGACGCCAATTGTTTGAAGACGCTTGTTATTATTCTGACAGGGCGGCAAAAAGTCTGTCAAGAGCCTCGTCGGGGCTGGCGCTCTGCTCCAGCAGCGTGACGAATTTGCTGCCGATGATAGCCCCGGCGGCATTGCTCTGCGCAGCCTCGAGAGTCTGGCGGTTGCTGATGCCGAAGCCTATCATGCGAGGATGCCTCAGATTCATGGCGTCGATGCGGCGGAAATATTCCTGCTTGCGCTCGTCGAAGCTCTTCTGAGTGCCCGTTATCGAAGCTGAGCTAACCATGTAGATGAAACCGTCTGTATTGTCGTCGATGAAACGTACCCTTTCTTCTTCCGTCTCAGGAGTGATGAGCATAATAACATGCACGCCGTGTTTCTTTGCCAGCGGCCTCACCTGCTCCATATAATCAGCGAAAGGCAAGTCCGGGATGATTACCCCGCTCACTCCGCTGTCGGCACAGCTTGCGAAGAAGCGTTCCATGCCGTACTGCATCACCACATTCAAATACCCCATCAGCACCAGCGGAATCGACACCTCGTCCTTGATATCCTTCAGCTGTCCGAAGATCTTAGTAATCGTCATGCCGTTGCGGATGGCATTGGTAGCAGCCGTCTGGATTACCGGACCGTCGGCCAGAGGATCGGAGAAGGGGAAGCCCACCTCCACCATGTCGATGCCACGGCGCTCCATAGCCTTTATGACGTCGGCAGTGCCCTCGAAAGTAGGGTCGCCGGCACAGAAATACAGCGAAAGCAGCTTGCGGTCGCCGCGTTCAGCAAATAGTTTGTCTATCTTATTCATTGTTCCTTATTATTTCGATAAATGATTTGAGGGCGGGCACATTCTTCAGTCCGGGCGCCGTCTCGAAGCGGCTGTTCAGGTCGATGCCGATGCATTTCGGAGCCCTGAATGCCTTGATGCGCTCCGCATCGTCCGGGCTGATGCCGCCGCTGAGCAGGAATGGCAGACTGCCGTTGTAGCTGTCCAGCACGCTCCAGTCGAACTGCTGCCCGTTGCCGCCGGGGAGTTTCCCTTTCGTGTCGAAGAGGAATGCGTCGCAGACACTCTCATAGTCAGCCGTTACGCCCAGGTCCTCGGCGCTCATTATTGAGATGCTCTTGACGAAACGCAGCTTGCGGGCGGCCGTCAGCTCTCTTATCTGAGTGATTTGCCCGGGACTTTCGCTGCCGTGGAGCTGGATAACGTCCAGACCGAAAGATTCGGCCGCAGCGGCGATGTCCTCAGGAGCCGCATCCACGAAGACACCGGCCCGCAGGCAGTTCTGAGGCAGATAAGCCGGCTTCGAGCCCACATAGCGGGCTGACTTCGGCCAGAAAATGAAACCCATGCAGTCGATGCCGAGAGCCTCCACAGCGCGTATATTGTCAGCATCGCGCATGCCGCACACCTTGATAATCATAGCTTTGCGATAAATTGTCCGAGGGCCGCCCCGGGGTCTTTTTCTTTCATAAAACGCTCTCCCATCAGAAAGCCGCGGAAGCCACACTGCCTCAGCGCCGCCAAAGTCTCGGGACTGCCGATGCCGCTCTCGCTTACTTTCAGAGTTTCAGCCGGAAGCTTTTCTGCCAGCCGGAAGCTGTTGGCCACGTCCGTTACGAAGGTGCCGAGGTTGCGGTTGTTGATGCCGCACATGTCGGGCTCCAGCGCCGCGTACTCCAATTCAGGTTCGGAGTGCATCTCAAGCAGAACTTCAAGTCCCAGCTCATGAGCTTTGCCCATCAGCTGCCGGCATTCCGACTTGCTGAGCTCAGCAGCAATCAGCAGCACAGCCGATGCGCCGGCCAGACGGGCCATGTAGAGCTGGTACTCGTCAATCACGAATTCCTTGTAGAGGATGGGGAGTGTGACTCCACTCTGTCGCGCTGCCGTGATGAACTCCGGACTGCCACCGAAATATTTCCCGTCGGCCAGGATGCTGAGCGCTGCGGCGCCGTTATTCTGGTAACTCAGGGGGATAATTACGGCACGGCCTTCTTCCTTTATCCATCCTTTAGATGGCGACTTGCGCTTGAACTCGGCTATGATGCCGGTTGACGAGGCTGCCAGGGCTGCACGCATCGAGTGTTGGGAGCCGGCGGCAAGCACGGCCTCCATTTTGGTCTGCAGCTGCTCCAAAGGCATGCGCTTTTTCAGTGCAGCCACTTCCAAGCGCTTGTGGGCGGTTATTTCGTCAAGGATGTCCATCTCTAGCTGTTGAGTTCTACGAATTTCTTGAAATTTGAGAGGGCCTTGCCGCTTTCGAGGCTTTCGCGGGCGATGTCCAGGGCCTGCAGGATGTCAAGACTCTGGTCCATGCACTGGATTGCAACAGCCGCGTTGGCCAGCACAGCATTCTTCTGACCTTCGGTAGCCTTGTTCTCAAGCACGTCGTCGAAGATGCGGGCAGCTTCTTCCCTTGTGCGGCCGCCGAAGAGGTCGTAGTCTTTTGTCTGAGGCAGGTTGAAGTCCGACGGGTCGAAGACTTTCTCGTACATGTTGGTAGTAATCTTGAATGTGCCCGTCAGGGAAATCTCGTCGTAGCCGTCAGTACTGTTGACCAGCGCATAGTCGACGCCCATCTTCTGGAATACGTTGTTGTAGAGGCGCATCTGCTCGAGAGTGGCGGTACCCATCACGTTGCATTTGGGCTGCGAGGGGTTAACCAGCGGACCGAGCAGGTTGAAGAAGGTCATGAAGGGGAGTTTCTTGCGGACTGGGCCGACGAATTTCATGGCCTTGGCGTAGACCTGGGCGTGGAGATATACCATGTGGGTCTGCTCCATGGAGCGGTTCAGGCGGTCTTCGTCAAAAGAGAACTGCACACCGTGCACGGCCATGACGTCGCTGGCGCCGGAGGTGCTGGTGCTGGCGTAGTTGCCGTGCTTTGCCACATTGTAGCCGGCTCCGGCCACTACAGCACATGCGCAGGTCGAGATGTTGAAGGTGTTTTTCATGTCGCCGCCGGTGCCGACTATGTCGACATACTTGTCGGCGTCCAGCTTCACTGCCAGGCCGGTCTCGAGGATACCGTCGCGGAAGCCCAGCAGCTCGTCGACGGTGATGCCGCGCAGCTGGAGCATGCTCATCAGTGAGGCAAGCTGTTCGCTCGGATATTTTTCCTGTGTGATATTGATGAGGATGTCGTGGGTCTCTTCGCGGGACAGGTACTCATGGTTGAGCACTTCTTCAAGGTACTTTTTCATTGTATGTTATTATTTATTGATAAAATTCTTGATAATTGTGGCCCCGTCGGGGGTGAGGACGCTCTCGGGGTGGAACTGGATGCCGTGGATGTCGTACTCGCGGTGGCGCAGGGCCATTATCTGGCCTTCGTCGCTCTCTGCGGTGATCTCAAGGCAGGCGGGGAAATTCTCCCTGCTCACCACCCAGCTGTGGTAGCGGCCCATCACTATCCTGCCCGGCAGGCCTTTGAAAATGTAGTCGTTGCCGAACTGGCTGCCTTCTGTGGCCACGCCGTGAAAAACGTCGCTCAGGTTCTCGAGCTTGCCGCCGAACACTTCGCCGATGGCCTGGTGGCCGAGGCATACGCCCAGCATGGGCTTGCGGCCGGCGTAGCTGCGGATCACGTCGAGCAGCATGCCTGCTTCCGATGGGATGCCGGGGCCCGGCGAGAGGATTATCTTGTCGAATGCCTCCAGGTCAGGCAGCTCGAAGCGGTCGTTGCGGAGCACGGTAACCTCGGCTCCGAGGGACTTCACCAGATGTGAGAGATTGTAGGTGAAACTGTCGTAATTGTCTATGATAACTATTTTCATGGCTGCCTGGTTTTACATGTTTTCTGCCATCATGATGGCTCTGCGCAGGGCGTTCAGCTTGTTGTTGACTTCCTGCAGTTCATATTCTTCGTTGCTGCGGGCCACTATTCCGCCGCCGGCCTGGAACCAGAGTTCGTTGTTGCGGCTGACGAATGTGCGGATGGTGATTGCCTGGTTGAGGCTGCCGTTAAGGCCGATGTAGCCGATGCAGCCGCCGTAGGCGCCGCGGTTGTGGGGCTCATATTCGCTGATGAGCTGCATGGCGCGCACCTTCGGAGCTCCGCTGAGCGTGCCTGCCGGGAAGGTATCCATGAAGGCTTTCACAGGGTCGGCGTCGTCGTCCAGCTCGCCGCTGACGCGTGAGACGAGGTGGATGACGTGGCTGTAGTACTGCAGGTCCTTGTAGAAGTCGACTTTCACGTCGTGGCAGTTGCGGCTCAGGTCATTGCGGGCCAGGTCCACCAACATCACGTGCTCAGCGTTCTCTTTGGGGTCGTTGCGCAGGAATTCGGCGCCGCGGGCGTCTTCTTCCCTGTTGCCGGTGCGTTTAGTGGTGCCGGCGATGGGGTCGATGTAGGCTCTGCAGCCTTCGATTCGGCAGTGTGTCTCGGGAGACGAACCGAAGATGCGGAAGCCGCCGAAGTCGAAATAGAATAGGTAGGGGCTGGGGTTGATGCTGCGCAGGGCGCGGTAGAGCTTGAAGTCGTCGCCTTCATATTTCTGCACGAAACGGCGGGACAGCACGATCTGGAATACGTCTCCGCGAAGGCAGTGGGCGATGCCCTTACGGATGTTGGCTTTATGCTCTTCGTCGGTTATGGTAGATGTGGTCTCGCCGACGGGATGGAAGGTGTAGGGATTGACGTTGGTGCGGTTCATCTCCTGCTCAATCTTCGCAAGACCGCTCTTCTCGCCGTCTTCCAGCAGCTCCACGAGTATCATGGTATTGTTGAAGTGGTCGAATACGATGATGTACTTATATAGTATGTAGAGGATGTCCGGGGCATCGTTGCGGCTGGCGGTCTCGTCCTTTACGTTGATGTGCTCGAGGTAGCGCACTGCATTGAAGGTCATGTAGCCGTAGAGGCCGCACATGTTGCTGTATTCGCCCTGCACGTCGAAGCTGTGGATGAATTCGTTGACGGCCATGTCGGCAGTGTAGTCGTCACTGACCGGTTTGCGGGTCCTGCTGCCGTCCGGGTAGTTGGCCACTGCAACTCCGTGCTCTACTGCAACGCTGCCGATGGGGGCTAAGCCGATGAACGAGCGGGCGTTCTCGCCGCCGTGGTAGTCGCTGGATTCCATCAGGGCTGACTGGGGATAGAGGTCGCGGAGCTTCATATAGACTGAAACCGGCGTGTAGAGGTCTGCCAGCAGCTTCCTGGCTGTGGTGGTATATTTAAAAGTTGCCATATTCCTTTGCCATTTCTTTGTTCTTGAGATATGTCTCGACGTCTTTGTCGCCGCGGCCGCTGACTGTGAGCACCACTACGTCGTCGGGGCGGAATGTCATCTTGC
>JAFYZI010000095.1 GCA_017548725.1 Bacteroidales bacterium | reverse complement strand
TCCCATGACCCTGACAAACAGCTGATAAAGTATGAATTTACCCATCGGTGTCAGAAAGGATATCCCACACCGAAGTGGAGGGTGAAGCCGTCTCGTTTGAACCACTGCCCCGGAGTGCGCCATGCCTGTGCCGCAGGGTCGTACTCCTTGACGCCCATGTCAAGCCTTATGACAAGCATAGAGAGGTCGAGCCTGAGGCCGACGCCCCAGCTCAGGGCGCGGGATTTGAGCAGCTTGTTCCAGGTGAGGATGGCGTCTTCGTTGTCGATGTGGCTCTTGTCGTATGTGTAGTGGGGCAGTTCCCAGATATTTCCGGCATCGACGAAGAATGCGCCTTTGATTATGCTGTAGATGGGGAAGCGCAGCTCGAGGTTGGCTTCGAGACGCAGGTCGCCGGTCTGGTTGGCGATGGTGAACGCTGAGTCAAGCGGGGCCATGCCGGGGCCGACGGTGCGGGACTGCCAGCCTCTAAGGCTGTTGGCACCTCCGGCATAGAAGCGCTGCTCGAGGGGCAGGGCGCTGGAGTTGCCGTAGGCATAGCCCATTCCGCCCGCTATCCTTGCGGCCAGCGATACTTCGGGTGAATTGCTGAAGAAGGTGGTCCTGACCAGCTGCAGTTCGCCGCGGGCATATTGGGCGTAGGGCACGTCAAGGATGAGGCTCTGGCCGGCCTTGTTCTGCTTCAGCATCGGGTCCAGCATGTTGAGCATGTTTCCGGCTACGTTTCCGGAAAATCTGATGTAGAAATAGGTCTCCTTGGGGTTGGTGGCAGTGTTGGAGGTGTAGTATGCATTGATACCTCCTCCGATGTCTACATGGGTCATGTAACTGTACTGCAGGTAGCTGCTGCTCAGGCTCCTGAAGAAGGTGGAGTCCATGTCGTACACATTCACTACGTTAGCCCTTACCGGCGTCCACTCGATAGTGATGTTGGAAGTCGGGTTGAAACTGTATCCGTAGGATGACGCTATGATGCTCCTGTCGTACTCGGGGCGCTTCTGGTGGTTGTAGGAGAGGGCAATGTTCGTCTTGGGCAGGACGGGACCGCTGAACCACCTGGCCGGAGCTCCTACGAAGCGGGGGATCGAGAGCGCCGATGAAAGCGAGAATTCGTTGGTGTAGGCAGGCGTGTTGAACATGAACTGCCAGTTGCCTCCGACGGCCATGGTGAAATACTCGCCTCCCCCGAACAGATTCTTGTGGCTGTACGAAACTGAAGGGTTGACGCCGAACAGGCCGGTGGAGTTCACTGATCCCTGCAGGTCGAAACCTATGTTCTGCAGTTTGGAAGGAGTCAGGAGGATTTCACAGTCGACAGTGGAGGAGTCCCTGGGCGTCATCTCGATGTTTACGGTGCTGAAGAGCCTGTTGCTGGTAAAACGGCTGTAGGTATTGTTGATGACAGTTTCGCTGTAAGGGGTGCTGGGCTGGATGAGGTTGAGATATTGCAGGAACTTGCTCTTGACCTTCAGATTGCCCTGCGGCACTACGGCTACGGTGCCTATATTGTACTGGGTATGGGGCTTTGCGGCCGAGGGGGTCTCGTTGCGGGTGTAATCTCTCAGCTCTACTGAAAGCAGGGCGCTGTCGGGCGTCGCGGTGGTGTCGGCAAAGAAGAAGAAATAGTTCTTGCTGAAGCTGTAATAGCCGTTGTCGCGGTAGAGAGAGGCGAGCCGCTGCGATTCAAGCTCGAGAACCGACTCGGCAAGTTTGTCTCCCTCTTTCAGCAGCGACTTCGAAAGGCCCTTGGCGTATATGGCATCCATGACGCTGTCTTTGACGCTGTATGAAATGTCTTTCATGGGGAACAGCTTGCCCAGGGTCAGGTTGTATGTGACGCTGGCCTTCTTGCCTTCATATTTTGTGACAGTTTCTGCCTTCGAGTTGTAATAGCCGAGGTATTCGAGCCTTTGCAGGATGGCGTCGACGCTGTTGTCCAGCAGGGTGGAGTCGAATATAACGGGCTCTGCCTTCAGCACGCTGAAGCCGATGCCGGCGGATTTGGCAGGAGCCTGAGCCAGATATTTGTTCAGCTCGGATGTCTTGACATCCTTGGTGTCCTTGAAATCTTTTGCATTCTTGACCACTATCTTGCTCTTGGCCAGATAGTGCTGGCCGTCAGGCACCATGGATGCAAATCGCGAGGATGCGCATGATGAAATGCCTGCGATTGTCAACGTGGCGGCTAATAGAAGAAATGTGGTCCTGAATAGCTTCATTGTTACAAATATACGTATTAATTCTTATTTTTGTGTAGTACTAAAGCCGCCATGACCAATTCTGAAATCAGATACGTCCGGTCCCTTAAGGACAAGAAAACCCGCGCAGAGGCGGGCGAATTCGTGGTCGAGTCTGAAAAACTGGTTCTTGAAGCCATAGCGTCCGGCTTCGAGGTGAAACTCATCTGTTATTGTTCCTCAAATGTAGACTCAAGGATATCTTCCCATCCTGCAGCCCAGGCTGTGGACCAGAAAACCATGGAGCGCATCAGCCTGCTGGCCAGTCCTTCTCCGGCCCTGGCAGTGCTGGGGATGCCGACTGCTTCTTCCGAGAAGGAAATAGCTGCCCTGGCTGCGGATCCCGAGGCGCTGTGTCTGGCTCTGGACGGGGTGAGGGACCCCGGCAATCTGGGAACCATCGTTCGCATCGCCGACTGGTTCGGCATCGATGCCGTGCTGGTATCCCATGATACTGTGGAACTTTACAACCCCAAGACAATCCAGTCGACGATGGGCTCCATCTTCCGCAAGAAGGTCATCTATTGCGACCTGGTCGATGCTGCGAAGGCATTCACTGCTGCCGGAGCTGCAGTGTACGGCACCTTCCTTGACGGAGAGGACATCTATTCCCAGAAGCTTGACAGGCACGCCCTGGTAGTGATGGGGTCTGAATCGTTCGGAATCAGAGATTATCTGGCCGGCTCTGTATCAAAGAGGCTCTACATCCCGCCTTATCCTGCCGGAGGGTCGGGCTGCGAATCCCTCAATG